>NZ_MRYC01000008.1:0-151201 GCF_001921765.1 Psychrobacter sp. C 20.9
TTAAGGTCAGATTGAGTAGTCATTGCTTATTCTCCTGTTAGTGGATTATAAGCAGTTACACAGAGTTTGGGAAACTCTCATAAAAAGCCACTAGATTTCTCTAGTAGCTCTTTTTTTAAATACTAACTCAGTTAGGTCTATTACACCAAACTATTTACCGCTTCAACCACAGCATCAGTCGTGATACCAAACTCTTTATACAAGTCGCTAGCTGGAGCAGATTCGCCATAAGTGGTCATACCGATGACTTTGCCATCTAGACCAACGAACTTATACCAGTAGTCCACATGCGCGGCTTCTACTGCGACGCGAGCACGGATATTGGCGGGCAATACCGCTTCGCGATAGCTCGCCTCTTGCTCAACGAAGACTTCAGCACATGGCATAGACACCACACGGACGCCAATACCATTTGCGCTCAACGCCTCATACGCTTCCATCGCTAGGCCAACTTCTGAACCGGTGGCGATAATGATGGCTTGTAGCTCGCCTTGTTCTTTTGCCAGTACATAACCACCTTTGGTGATGTTCGCGACTTGCTCGCTGTCACGTGCTTGATGTGGCAAGCTTTGACGGCTAAAGATCAATGCTGATGGATTGCTTTCTGATTTGATTGCTTCTACCCAAGCACTAGCAGATTCAGTCGCATCACAAGGACGCCATGTACGTAGGTTTGGCGTGGTACGTAGGCTCGTCAATTGCTCAACTGGCTGATGCGTTGGGCCGTCTTCACCCAGACCGATAGAGTCATGCGTATAGACGTGGATGACGCGCTGCTTCATCAGTGCGCCCATGCGTACCGCGTTACGTGCGTATTCCATAAACATCAGGAACGTCGCTACGTAAGGGATAAAGCCGCCATGTAGTGCGATACCATTGGCAATCGCGGTCATACCGAACTCACGTACGCCATAATAGATGTAGTTGCCATCAGCGTCTTTCTCGATGCCTTTAGCGCCTTTGAATAGCGTGAGGTTTGAGCCCGCTAAATCTGCTGAGCCGCCCAATAGTTCTGGCAGTAATGGCTGCAAGCTGTTGATCGCGTTTTGGCTGGCTTTACGACTAGCAACATCACCGCCTGCTTCTTGCGTTTGCTGAATGTAGGCTTGTGCTTGGCTAGTAAAGTCAGCAGGCAACTCACCATTTAGACGGCGTGATAGTTCTGCTGCAAGCTCTGGATAGGCTTTTTTGTACGCTTCAAAGTCTGCATCCCAGTTCTTTTGCTGCACGTCGCCTTTGGCTTTGGCATCCCACGCTTCATAGATTTCATCATCTAATTCGAATGGGGCATGTTTCCAAGACAGCGCATCACGCGTCAAGGCAATTTCATCATCACCAAGTGGCGCGCCATGACTGGCTGCTAGACCTTGTTTGTTCGGGCTACCAGCACCGATAGTCGTTTTGCAAATAATTAGGCTTGGCTTGGCAGTCTCTGCAATCGCTTGCTCAGTTGCCTGCGTGATCGCATCAGTATCATGACCATCAACTTTGATCACTTGCCAGCCGTACGACTCAAAGCGCGCTTCGGTATCGTCAGTGAACCAACCTTCGACATTACCATCGATTGAGATGCCATTGTCATCATAAAAGAATACTAATTTGCCAAGCGCCAACGTGCCAGCCAATGAACAAACTTCATGACTGATACCTTCCATTAAGCAGCCATCGCCTAAGAATGCATAGGTATGGTGATCAACGATATTATGACCGTCACGGTTGAACTGTGCGGCGAGTGTCTTCTCTGCGATTGCAAAGCCAACGGCATTAGCAATACCTTGTCCTAGTGGACCAGTAGTTGTCTCGACACCAGGTGTGTAGCCAAGCTCAGGGTGGCCTGGGGTTTTTGAATGCAGCTGACGGAAACCTTTTAGGTCATCAACGCTCACATCGTAACCTGATAAATGTAGCAATGAATAAATAAGCATCGAGCCATGACCGTTTGACAGTACAAAGCGATCACGGTTGTGCCAATTAGGATCTGCTGGATTGTGCTTCAAAAATTTGCGCCACAAAACTTCGGCAATATCAGCCATACCCATTGGCGCACCCGGATGTCCAGAGTTGGCTTTTTGAACCGCGTCAAACGACAGTACACGGATGGCATTTGCTAGTTTACGTTCGTTAATTGGGGTGGGCATAGCGTGTCCTAATATTAAAGGAAAGTTTATTTGATTAAAAAAGGTTATTGAACTGAATTTGCTTAGACATCTAAATAGGTGGCTCATTATAAACTAAGTAGCAACAATTTTCCCTGTTACTCCTAGTCCACGACTTGATCGGGTCACATAATAAAAAATCAATTGGTCGTTAACGACCTCAATATGATGCTTCTCAAACTCTCGATAGCAGACATGTTGAAGCCATTGCTTCTCTAAATAATCTGCCACTTGCTGATAGCTTACGTTATTTGCAAATTTGCAGCGTAACGTAAGCATGCAATTCGTATCATCATGGCGTTCTTGATCAAGAAAATCGCAGCCAACATTATTTTCCATACAACAGAAAGATACATTGGCATCTATTTCAAAACCTAACAAATCGTCGCCTGTACTTTGACCATAGATGAGAAATTGTGAGTAATTTAGCTCATCAACTATAGACAAAGTATTCATGATGTCATTACTCTCAGATTTCAATACGTTCAGCACCGCCCATAAACGGACGCAATACTTCTGGAATCGTAATGCTGCCATCCGCATTTTGATGATTTTCCATGACGGCAAGCAGCGTACGACCAACCGCTAGACCTGAACCGTTTAGGGTATGAGCTAAGCTGGTTTGCTTGCCATCTTTGACACGCGTACCCATACGGCGCGCTTGGAAATCACCACAGTTAGAGCAGCTAGAGATTTCACGATAGGTCTCTTGGCTTGGTAACCATACTTCGATGTCATAGGTCTTTTGTGCGGCAAAACCCATATCGCCCGTACATAGTTGTACCGTACGGTATGGCAACTCAAGCTGCTGCAGGATATATTCGGCCTGCCCTGTCATCGCTTCTAGCAAGTTATCAGATTGCTCTGCGGTGCCAACATTGACCATTTCCACTTTTTCAAACTGGTGCTGACGGATCAGACCACGGGTATCACGGCCGTGCGAACCTGCTTCACTACGGAAACATGGCGTATGCGCCGTGAACTTTAATGGCAGCTCTTTGATATCCAAACGCTCGCCGCGTACCAAGTTGGTCATGGGAACTTCAGCGGTTGGAATCAGATAAAAATCCATTTCATCGTTATTGGTGTGATTGCTTAGCTTAAACAAATCATCTTCAAACTTAGGCAACTGACCCGTCCCTTTTAGACTGTCGCTATTGACGATATAAGGCACATAGGTCTCAAGATAGCCGTATTTCATGGTATGGGTGTTGAGCATAAATTGAATCAGTGCACGATGCAGCTGCGCCAATTGACCTTTTAGCACGTTAAAACGGCTACCCGTCAACTTTGTTGCTGCTTCAAAATCCAGCATACCAAGCGTCTCACCGATATGAGTATGATCTTGAATCTCAAAATCAAACGTACGCGGCGTGCCCCATTTGCGCACCTCTACGTTATCGTCTTCTGACGTACCCACTGGTACATCTGCCGCTGGTATATTCGGAATCTGTAGCGCCGCTTGAGTGAGTCGCTCTTGTAAGGTGCGTAGCTCGTCTTCAGCAGCTTTAATCTCACCGCTGACACTTTGCATCTCAGCCAATAGCTCACTGGCATCTTCGCCTGATTTTTTTAGGGCACCTACTTGCTTAGCGCCAGCGTTACGGCGCGATTGCAACTCTTCTGTTTTGACTTGTAGAGACTTGCGCTCGGATTCAATCGATTGCCAAAACTCCATATCAAGCGTATAGCCACGAGTGGCCAGTTGTTGCTGTAAATCGCTCAAATCGCCGCGTAAGAGTTTTGGATCTATCATAATCGTTGCCTGTAACACTAAGAGTGAATAAGAAGTTTAAACATTATTAGTATAATTATTGGTCAGCTTATACTTATTGCAAAGCTTCATAACTCAATAACTACCTTGCCATGCTGCCATATTTTTTATCAAATTATATGGGTGCCGCTATCATACCAAGACCCAGCAGATTTGACCATGCCTTGAGCTTTTTTGAGCGCTTTTAGCGTGATTTTGGGCTACTACTTTCATTATTCATAGCCAGTCATACTTACCCGAAATGCATATCCTATATGTTCAACTTACTTTAATAAGGATCATCTACCTTTATTAAAGCCATTAATAGTGAACAGATCCGCTTATATGTTTCATTTAAGAGTACTTTTCGGTAAGATAAGCGCATACCTTTATTTACCTACAGCCAAGTAGTACATCATGACTTGGCTTTGGCGATGTAAACCCAACACTTTTAACATAAGCATCTGAGAAACCTTTATGGCCCTGTATCCTTACACGCTCCAACCTGTCGCCTTAAACCTAACTGAAGCTGAATTCCTTCAAGCCCAATATGAACTGTTTGCCAGTGCCAGCCCCTCTTTTGGTCTGTCAAGCTTTAAGACCAAAGAATGGATCATTATGGCTGTGGTTGTGGCACTCGCTATTGCAGGACTGATCTTTGTAACAGGCTACTCAACCATCATTTTTTGGTTGATGCTCGTTGGTGTGGTGATTTATCTATTGGCGCGTACTTTAGGCTTTAGATGGTATGTAAAAAGAGAGTTTGAAAAACAAATTGCTGATCAAGAGATGCCAGATGAAATGCGTCAAATGAAGCTAGGTGTACAAAAACATGGTCTGGTCATGGCAATGCCAAGCAACCAGCCTGAGATGATGAAAAACTCGCAAATGCGCGGTATGCAAATGCGTGCAGGTGCGACCCAGCAAGCGGTTATTCCGTGGACTGCTATCAAGAGCTGGGACGAGACTGACGACTATATCTTTATGATGTTTGAGATGAAAGGCCAGCAAGGTAGCCAAATTCTTCCGAAACGTTTGCAAGCGCAAAAATTCCCTATCGATACGGTACGTCAACATTTACAAGAAGTAGTTCCGGTCAAAGGCTTAAATCCTGAAAACTTGCAGCCGCCAGCATAACGGTTACCAGCTCTCTCTATCGTTTAGAAAAGCGATAGAGAGACTCAATTATAGTTTTATAAAACCAATCGTAAAAGTGAATTTATTATATTTAACTTACTAATGATAGTTTGCTATTATTATAAGCATCAAGGGAAGAGCTAGAGCTTACATTAATAGATAGTAATAAAAGTTAAGATACTTTTATTTCTATGTTAATTAACTACTACTCGTCTTTCTTCAATTTTATATAACAACACTCACACTATAAGGACAATATTATGAGTAATACTAATAACGCTACTAACCAGATCGGTTTAGAAAAAGCTGACATGAGCGAAGTCATCGCTCAATTAAACAATCTGCTATCAACGTACCATGTGTTTTACTTAAATGTACGTGGCTATCATTGGAACGTCAAAGGTGAGCATTTCTTTACTTTGCATCCAAAGTTTGAAGAATTATACACATCGCTACAGTTACAGATTGATGAGATCGCTGAGCGTATCTTGACTCTCGGTGGTACACCACTTCACGCTTATAGCGATTTTGCACAACACACGAGCATCAGCGAAGACAAAAACGTCAAAGATGGTACATCTTGCGTTAAAGGCGTAGTAACTGGTTTACAAGCGCTCATTGCCGAGCAGCGTCAAGTATCGTCATTAGCAGCAGAAAGCGACGATCAAGGTACCGCTGATCTGGTTGATGAATACGTACAAGAGCAAGAAAAGCTGGTATGGATGTACAATGCCTTTTTGGGTTAATACTTTACTAAGCTGATCACACTTAGCTTAAATAAATCCAAATAACAGTAAAACTTAAAACTATAAAAAAGCACCCAGTTGGGTGCTTTTTTATGATCAGCGATCTGTAACAGATTGATTTACTGTTGAATCCATTGACGCATCTTTTCACGCTCAGCAGGTGTTGCTTGTAGCCAAATCTGCATAAATGAATCTAAGGTATTGGTAGAGGTATTCACACTCGTGGTTTGCTTGATATTGGTCGTACCAACATTAGTATTGTTTGGCATTGCTGCTGGTTGATCTAATGCTGCTATCGCACGTTGGTTTTGTAATTCTGCATCGCCCGCCCCACCAAACACACCACCTAGCGCCTTACCAAGTCCTGAAAGCAGTCCACCTTGATTACCAGCCATACCCTGTTGACTTGCGATAACTGTATTGTTCTGCTGAATAGCGAGTGTTGGCTGCTTAGCATAATCTTTAGCGGCTTCGTAATCTTCTGGCTGGTTCGGCATCGTCAAACGATACGTTTGGTTATCTGCCAATTCCGCCGTCACGCTGACGTTACCTGAACGCAGGTAATCATGCTCATCACGCTGCAAGTTATATAAGCGGTCATACTTAGCAGTGATAGCGTGTTGACCTGGCTCAAGGGTAAACTCTTTAGTTAGTGGTTGAAATAGACTTTGCTGAACTTCTTGTCCATTGATGGCAGTCACTTTGATATGGTCATCAACCAATAGCGTCACAGCGGCTTGTGACATCACAGAGACTGAGGTCGCACCCACAAACAACAGTCCAATAGTCAATTTTTTTAGCAAAGAAGCATTCGATTTCATAGGTTATTCCATTAATAGTGAAAGCAGGTTGGATAAAAAGTTCGTATTCTTACTGTTATTTGTATTTTTGCTGCTAAAAGTCTTACAATTAAAAGTTTTACGACTAAAAATCAAGTGGCATCGTATGTTG
The DNA here is from genome assembly GCF_001921765.1 of Psychrobacter sp. C 20.9. NCBI lineage: Bacteria > Pseudomonadati > Pseudomonadota > Gammaproteobacteria > Moraxellales > Moraxellaceae > Psychrobacter > Psychrobacter sp. C 20.9. The sequence goes on from NZ_MRYC01000008.1 coordinate 6,744, forward strand.
GTCTTGATCCGTCGTCTCATTGTCTACTTGCGTCTCTTGGGCTATATCAGCCAGCTCTGCTGCAAGCGTTTGCTCATCAATGGTACGCAGCGCGTCACTGATCACCGCTTTTGATATATTACTGCGGCCAAGGTTAGAAAACATTGGCTGTATATAATTGAGCACTTCCATCATTGCACCGATACGATGTGGCCCTTCAGTCAATAAATGATTAATAATTCGATCATCAAACTGCCAGCCGCGCCGACGCAAAATGGACTGAAGCAGTGCTTGACGGTCTGCTAAATCATGACCAGTAGGCACCTTAAAAGCTGGTGCTTGTGCCAAACGCGTCAATAAATCTCTGAGTTGAAACGGTAGGTCACCTGCTGGTTTATTGGCCGCAAATAAAAGCTGGCGCTGACCTTCGCGGCTACGGTTAATCAGATGAAACAGCGCTTCTTGCCACTGACTACTTTGCTCAAGCACTTCTAAATCATCGATAGCAATCAGATCAAAGTTTTCTAAAGAAGATAATACATGGACGTCGGTATGGATCAATTCATTGAGTGACAAGCAAATAGCCGTCTTATCCATTTCTATATACGACTCACAAATAGCGGAGAGCAAGTGAGACTTACCCGTCGCAGGGCTACCAAACAGGTATAACTGACCGATCAGGCCGACATGTAATTGCCGCACTGCATCAATAATAGACATCCAACCGGGACCGGCAAAGTCGCTGAGACTTGCATCATGCTTAATGTCCAGATTGAGACTTAGCTGTGCTTCTGCCATGAATCATCAACTCGTGTTGCGTAGTGCAATATAAAAGTGCAGTAGAAAAAGGAATAAATTGCTATTCAGTACTATCCATACTACCTGATAAAAATATGTGCAGTGGATATATAGCTTTTTTATGATGGATGAATTGCCCTAATTAGGCTAATCTTGATAAAAAATATAGCAACGGCTGATATGATCAACACTGCGACTATATATAACATATTTGCAAAATGACTGACAAGTCTTTTACCTACTAAGCCTGATCAACCATTTGCTTTTTTCTTCCCATTTGTACGCTATCCGCTCACTATATTCAATAATAAAATATTTACTTCTTCTCAAACAGTAGCAATTGCTTACGACCTTTATAAAAATCTGTCGTAAGATAATACGCATATAGGTGGCGGAACAATACATTTAAGACAGCAGAGACTGGTAGCGCAATTAACATACCCACAAAACCCAATAGACTGGCGCCTGCTAATACCGCAAAGATAACCCATAATGGTGATAAACCAATTTTATCACCTAATAGTAGCGGCTGCAGAATATAACCTTCTGCAGCTTGCCCGACCAAAAACGCCCCAACGACCAATAACAAATAGGTCCAATCCAACCCAAACTGAAACAAGCAAGCGATAATAGCGGCCACAAATCCAATGCCAAAACCCAAGTAAGGTACAAAGCTAGCAATACCAGCTACCATACCGATGATAAGTCCAAGCTCTAGACCAATAAGCTGCAGCTGTATTGCATAAATAGCACCCAGTAGCACCATCACCAACAGCTGGCCTTTAATAAACGCCATTAAAGCCTGATCGCACTCTTTGGCGATGCCAATGACTTGTTTGCAGTATGCTCCTGGTATCGCCATCTTCCACGTCTGTAAACGCTGATCCCAATTGAACAAAAAATAAAACGTTAAAATTGGCACCAACACGATCAGTCCTGCACTGTTAATAAAGTTCATACTTGAAGTCAGTACTTGGCTCATCATGGTACTGGCATCAGCAAACTTATAATTCGTTTGCATATACTCGACCAGCGTCTCAGAAAAATCCTTAGATTCTAAGACAGGCAATTGAAAACGAGTATTACTGTTGAACCACTCTCGTACCACTTGATTATACCAGCTAGATATCTTAGGTAGATACTCCCAAGCGGCTTGCAGCTGATGCCACAATGTCGGTACCAACCACCAGAGCAACAGCGCCATCCCTACAGTGATGGTAGAGTACACAATAATAATTGCGATCCAACGTCTGAGATGTTTTGACAATCGCTTTACCAAAGGATTGAACAAGTAAGCCAGCATAAAAGCAAATATAAACGGCACAATGACTGGTATCATCAGGTAGAGAAGGAATAGTGCCACAACCAAAACGACGACGATAAATAAACGTCTGAAAAAAGGATCGATTGGTTGGTTCATCATGATAAGTAATCCTATACGTGGGCTGATTTGGGATAGTGACAAAAATTGCGGTACTTGAGCCGTCAGGAGTCGTAAATCTAGTGTTTTATTATCGCAGAGTACAACAAAAAATCAGTCATTTTTTGTTTCTTAATCTCTTATTTACAGCTTAATGCAAATCTTAGCCAAATATCGGTAAGTTGCTTTGCGAGTGTGGTCAGTTTTTGGGTATAATGCGCGCACTATCTTTAAACTTTGCCTTTAAACTTTATCTCGCTGATTGTAGCGTGATTGACTCCCTTACTTTTTAATTCCAATTATCTATCCCCAACTGTGAGATGACTATGAGTGACAAGCCTTCTTTAAGCTACAAAGACGCCGGCGTTGATATCGATGCAGGCGATGCTTTGGTTCAGCGAATCAAGTCCGTTGCAAAAGCCACTACTCGTCCTGAAGTCGTGGGTGGACTTGGCGGTTTTGGTGCGTTATGCCGTATCCCAACAGGCTACACTTCTCCGTTATTGGTGTCTGGTACTGATGGTGTGGGCACCAAACTAAAATTGGCATTGCAGCTCAATCGTCACGATACCATCGGTATTGATTTGGTCGCGATGTGTGTCAATGATTTGTTGGTTTGCGGTGCAGAGCCACTATTTTTCTTAGATTATTACGCAACAGGCAAGCTTGATGTTGATGTAGCTGCGACTGTGGTCACTGGTATCGGCGATGGTTGTAAACTTGCCAACTGTGCACTTATCGGTGGTGAAACTGCTGAAATGCCAGGTATGTATCAAGACGACGATTATGACCTCGCTGGATTCTGCGTGGGCGTGGTTGAAGAAAGCGAGGTCGTGACTGGCGACAATGTTGCAGAAGGCGATGTTCTGATTGCACTGGCTTCGAGTGGAGCGCACTCAAACGGCTACTCACTAGTGCGTAAAGTCATCGAAGTTAGCGGTATTGACGTGGCTACTAGCGATGAGCAACTAGATGGTCAACCTATTCAAGATGCCTTGATGGCCCCTACTCGTATCTATGTCAAAGCCATCAAGGCATTGCAGGATACCCTTGGTAGCTCAGCGCTTCATGCCATGTCACACATCACAGGTGGCGGTCTTACTGATAACTTGCCACGAGTGCTCCCTGATGACCTAGCGGCTAGCATCGATACCAGCAGCTGGCAGTTTTCAGAGTTATTCACTTGGTTACAGACCCAAGGCAATATTGAGCAAAGTGAGATGTACCGCACCTTTAACTGCGGCGTTGGTTTTGTCATCGTCGTTCCTAAAGACAAAGCTGAAGCAACGATCAAGACGTTGACTGACGCTGGTGAAAGCGCTTGGCAACTTGGCGAAATGGTCAAACGTGAAGCCGATGCCGTGGTATACCGTTAATGTCAATTGATCAGACAAGCCAATCTATCAAGCCATTACGCATTGCCGTTTTGGTATCCGGAAGTGGCAGTAACCTACAAGTCCTCATAGACGCCATGCAAGCAGGTGCACTGCCGATTGAAATCGTTGGTGTCATTAGTAATCGCGACGATGCTTATGCGTTAACACGTGCGACTGATGCAGCCATTCCGGTTGCTGTCTTGTCGCACGTTGCTAGTGGCAAACGCATGGGCATCAAAACCTTTGAAGCTCATGCCAATGAACAGCTTGTCGCATGGCAACCTGATCTGATCGTTTTGGCGGGTTTCATGCGCGTATTGAGCGGCTCATTTATCGATAATTCGCCTGCACCAATGATTAACTTGCATCCGTCTCTCCTGCCAGTTTACAAAGGGCTAGATACGCATCAGCGAGTACTGCAAGCGGGTGATCGTCATCATGGCTGTAGTATCCATGTGGTCACCGCCGAGCTGGATGCAGGACAAGTGTTAAGCCAAGCGGTCTTGCCTATTCGTCATACCGATACGCCTGATAGTTTGCAAAAGCGCGTACAAGTGCTGGAGCATCACTTATTGCCGTGGACGATATTGCAAATCGCTATTGGCGGCGTGTCATTAACGCCAAGTGAGCAAGCCTCTAGCATCTTGCCTGCCCTGCCCTTACGTCTATTGATTGACGCTTAGTTGTTTTAAAATATTATTTTCACCCACACAAAAAAACCCAGCTATTAAGTAGCTGGGTTTTTCTTTTTAGTCTTTAACAGTTTTACGTGTTATTCACTGTTATTTTCCAAATACGTGTACTGCTTTAATGTTTACAAACTCTTTAATACCAAAGCCGCCGTGCTCGCGACCATAGCCTGAGTTCTTCACACCACCAAATGGCAGTGCAGGATTGGCAAGACCGTAACCATTGATATAGACCATACCAGTATCGAATTGCTCACTGGCTAAGCGAATGGCTTTTTCTTCATCTTTTGAGAAGATAGCGCCGCCTAGGCCGTAACGACTGTCATTTGCAATGCGCATTGCATCATCGTCATCTTTGGCGCGAATCAATGACGCCACTGGGCCAAACAATTCGTCGTCGTAGGCAGGTTGACCTTTCTCGACATTTTCTAAAATAGTTGCTGGATAGAAACTGCCTTTACCTTCTGGTACTTTACCGCCAACAGCAATCGTTGCACCTTTTGCTACGCTTTGTTCTACTTGCTCATGCAACTGATCTCGCAAGTCTGCACGCGCCAATGGACCGATGTCTGAGCTGTCATCCATTGGATCACCGAATTTGGTACCTTCAAACTTCTCTACGATACGCTTGCGGAATTCGTCATACACGCTATCGACCACGATAAAGCGTTTCGCTGCTACACAAGTTTCACCGTTATTGACTAAACGGGCTTGGGTACAGGTCTCTACAGCGGTTTCTATATCGGCGTCTTCTAGTACGATAAAGGCGTCATTTGAACCGAGCTCTAGTACTGATTTTTTGATTGCTTTGGCCGCTTGTTGACCAACGATACGACCAGCAGTATCACTACCTGTGAGCGTTACGCCACGTACTTTGTCATTTTCAATCAATTTTTCTGATTGGTCATGGTCAATCAAAATTGTACGGAACAAATCATTTGGCAGTTCAGACTCATGGAATATTTTTTCGATCAATAAGCCAGAACCTGTGACGTTTGCTGCATGTTTAAGCAGAACGCTGTTACCTGCCATCAAGTTAGCAATGGCATAACGGAATACTTGATACGCTGGGAAGTTCCAAGGTTGCATACCATAGATGACGCCGATTGGCTGATAAGTCACGATACCTTTTTCCATGCTTTCGATATCTCGCTCATCATCTGCAAGCGCAGCAACACCGTTTTCAGCAGTGTAATCACAAATTGCTTTACAGAGATCTACTTCTTGCTGACTTTGACCATAGAGCTTACCGCGCTCTTCGGTCATAAGCTTAGATAGCTCCTCCTTATACTCCATCAGTTTGTCACCGATGGACTTGATGACACGTCCACGTTCTTCATGGCTCACAGTACGCCATTCTAAGAATGCATTATGTGACGCGTCGACAATCTTGTTAACTTCGTCGTTGCTCATATAATCATAATTTTTAATGTCTTCGCCCGTTGCTGGGTTAACAGTAGTAATATCTGACATGTAGATGTCCTTATTATTTGATTTTATATATTCAGTATTATTGTCACTTTTAATTATTTGGTGTTACGTCGATAGGATAACTCAATAAATGAATCGACAAGTTGTTTTCTATCTGTGCTTATCATAACAAGGTATTTGGCGAAGAGTTTTACAATATATTGTGAAGTGTGTTGAAGATGTTAATAGTGTAACCATCTTATTAAGAATAGCTAAATATTGAATAAGACTACATAGCAATACTAAACAAAAAAAACCAGCCTAGTGGCTGGTTTGGTTCGTTGAATATACCAAATATAGGTTAAACAATAACATTCAAAGTGAGTTGATTACTTACTATAAGATACTTACTACTTTATAAAAACTCTTATTAAAACAAGTGATTAATGACAGGTATTTCTTGTGGTGGATTTTCTTCCTCAGCCACAACTTGCCGTGCCACATGCATGATTAATTGACGCAACCAACGGTGGGCAGGATGGTGCTGTAGCAATGGTGACCATGCCATGGTCAGCTCAAACTCAGGAATAAAAAACGGCGGTTCTTCCATTATAATACTGTCGTTATTAGCCTGCATACGAGCCACACGGGTTGGCAATGTCGCTATCAAATCTTTATTTGCGGCAAGCATGGCTGGCATCTGATAATGACGAGTGAAGACACTAATTTGGCGTTTTTGGCCCAAACGTTGCAATGCCTGATCAATAGATCCTAGGCCACCTGATTTTTCTGGATTAACCCCAAATCCCACGCCCATCCCTGTTTTAGATACCCAAACATGTTGCGCTTTAAGGTAGTTTTTCAGATTAAAGCGGTTGGCATAAGGACTTTCAGACGATAGCAAGCAACTAAACGTATCACGCCATACCAAAACCTGATGAAAGCTCTGTGGTATCTCATTAAAACGGTTGATAGCCAAATCAACACGTCCCTGCTCCATGTCTCGATAAGAGACATCTGAGGGTGTCAAAAAATCCAAGATGACATTGGGTGCTTCCGAACGTAGCGCCTTTACTAGCTTCGGTACCAAAGTCGCTTCGGCATAATCTGATGTCATGATTCGAAAAACACGAGAGGTACTATAAGGACGAAATTCGGTACGCGGCTCTAGTACTTGAGTCAAGTCAGCCAATATCTCACGGATGCGTGGCTGCAACTCAAGGGCGCGCTCAGTCGGTGTCATCCCTTCAGAGGAGCGCACCAGCAATGGATCATTAAACAACTTACGCAGACGGCGCAAGATATTGCTCATGGCAGGCTGGGTGATACCAAGCTGCTCAGCTGCGCGAGTGACGTTTTTTTCTCGTAGCAACACATCTAGATGGACTAATAAATTTAAATCAACCCGCTGCAAATTCATATGTATTTCTCTTAGCTTTTAAAAGATAAGCACCACGGCATGCTTGGTGTTATCAGTGCTGAAATGGTGATTTTCGATCTAGGACAGCATAATTTTGCGAATTTTTATTGGTTTTACCGCAAAAGATACTCAGCATAACTCAATTTCATCACCATAAGATACTGTTATAACTACATTATAACCTATAAAAATACTAAAGATAAGTATCATAAATTAGATAAATCTTGGTAAGGCAGTTATAGTGAGTTCCATAAAGGATTTGCGGTACAGACCACAAACCTGAGTTTTACGAACGGGTTATCGTCCAAAAAACAACATAGTTAGATAGCATAGTAACGGTTTATCTCGACAGTGAAACACTACCAAGTGTCAGTATAATTGTAACATCTCTTGTTGCTAATTATGACAACACTGTTTATTAAATGCTCAAACACCTTTGATAGACATGGACAAGCTGAATCAACACTATACATCAGTAATTATTTGTCAACTGCTGAGTTCAGCAATCTTCTTGTATTCATGCATAGGTTTGTTTAGGGTAAAGAAGACCTTTACGAGGTATTGATAGCACCACTACCAAATTTATTGATAACGCAAATTATTACTTTAACGCTCAATTTATTATTTTTTACACCCTACCAAGGAGACTATAGATGTCAACTGCATATAAATCAGCGATCGACCTAGTACGTGAATTAAAGCAAAAGCACGGCAACTGGCAGAACATTAGCGAGACTGATGCCGCACGTATGATGTCACAAAATCGCTTTAAAACGGGCTTGGATATCGCAAAGTATACTGCAAAAATCATGCGTCAAGACATGGAAGATTATGACAATGATACGTCTCAATACACACAGTCTCTAGGTGCATGGCATGGTTTTGTGGCACAGCAAACCATGTATGCTAAGAAAAAATACTTCGGTACGACCTCTAAAACTTATATCTACCTTTCAGGTTGGATGGTAGCTGCCCTACGCTCTGAGTTTGGTCCATTACCTGACCAATCTATGCACGAAAAAACATCAGTACCTAAGCTAATCGAGGAGATCTACACGTTCTTGCGTCAAGCTGACGCTAAAGTATTGAACGACTATTTCCGTGAGCTAAATGCTGCTGAAGAAGCGGGTCAAGACACCTCAGCTATCCTAGAAAAAATCGAAAACTTTGATTCACATGTTGTGCCAATTATCGCTGATATCGATGCAGGTTTCGGTAACGAAGAAGCGACTTACCTATTGACTAAGCAAATGATCGAAGCTGGTGCTTGTGCCATTCAAGTTGAAAACCAAGTATCTGACGCTAAGCAATGTGGTCACCAGGCTGGTAAAGTCACCGTACCGCACGAAGACTTCATCTCTAAGCTAAACGCTATTCGTTATGCATTCTTAGAGCTTGGTGTTGAAGACGGTGTTATCGTTGCACGTACTGACTCTGAGGGCGCATCACTCACGCAAAAAATCCCAGTATCAAATGAGCCAGGCGACCTTGCTTCTAAATACATCGATTTCATCGAAATGGAAGAAGTATCTCTTGAAGATGCCAAAGAAAATGACAGCTTACTTAAGCACAACGGCAAACTAGTACGTCCAGTTCGTCTACCTAACGGCCTATATCAGTTCCGTGAAGAGACTAACATTGACCGCGTTGTACTTGACTGTGTAACCGCTCTAGAAAATGGCGCTGACCTACTATGGATCGAAACGCCAACGCCAGACGTTGCCCACATCAAATCAATGGTTGACCGTATTAAAGAGCAACAGCCTAAAGCGAAGCTTGTATACAACAATAGCCCATCGTTCAACTGGACGCTTAACTTCCGTAAGCAAGTCATCGCGAAATGGGAAGAAGAAGGTAAAGACATCTCTGCATACAATAAAGATGACTTGATGAGTGCTGACTACGATGGTACTGAACTTGATGCAGCAGCTGACGTTGCCGCTAAGAACTTCCAACGTGATGCGTCACGTGAAGCTGGTGTATTCCATCATCTAATCACGCTACCGACTTACCACACGACTGCTCTTAGCGTTCATGAACTTGCTAAAGGTTACTTCGGTGAAGAAGGCATGCTTGCTTATGCAGCTGGCGTACAACGTAAAGAAATCCGCGAAGGCATCTCTTGTGTTAAGCACCAAGCAATGGCTGGTTCTGACCTTGGCGATGACCACAAAGAAATCTTCTCTGGTGATAACGCTTTGAAAGCTGGCGGTGGCAAGAACACGATGAACCAGTTCTAATAAACCCTAGACTAGCAGTACATACTTAAAAAGCCGCCCTACATCATGTAGGGCGGCTTTTTATTGCGGTTTAAATAATCAGAGAATGGTAGACTAATAATTGTTTATCACCACCACCGATCTGAGTCGTCAGTCAGAATTATTAGGAGCCAATATGCAAGAAATAGAGCTGAAGTTTTTGGTACCAGAGTCACGTCTAAAAGGTTTAATGCGTCAAGCAAAAGTTAAATCTTCCCAAGTGACGCAACTGGCTGCACATTACTACGATACTCCTGACCAGCAGCTTGCACAGGCAGGCATCGGTCTGCGTATTCGCAAAGAAGGCGATACTTGGGTACAAACCATCAAAGCTGGTGGCGATGGCATTGCCGCTCGTTTGGAGCACAACGCTGTGTTAGATGACAAGCAAGTGCAGGAAATGCTTCATAATAATGGGCTGATGCCTGATTTGACGATATATGCAGAAACTCCTGTCGCCTCTGCGCTGACTAATTTTAAACTCGAAAAGTTAGCAAAAAACCTAACACGACTGTATGTCACCAACGTCGAGCGCACCACGCGCTTACTGATAGAAGATAATAGTGACGAAACTGATAGTTGTATCGAGATGGCTTACGATCATGGAGAAATTTTCCATGGTACTGATGACTCTCAGCGAAAAACCATTCAGGAGATAGAGTTCGAGTTGGTGTCAGGAGATTTAGATTTTTTGTTTACGACAGCCAAAACATGGTGCAAACGTTACAAGCTGTGTCTATCTACCGTGACCAAAGCTGAGAACGGTGGCTTGCTCATCAACGGACAGAACCACAGTCCAGCAGTTGGCGCTGACCTAAGCCAACTAGATTTGAACAAAGACAGTAGCATGCCCGCCTTTATACGAGCAGCCGTACATAACTGTCTATTACAGATACTGCCAAATAGCAGTGCTATCGTCGCTGGAAGCATTGATGACGAGCATGTTTTGCAGGTAAGCATTGGTCTTGAGCGCTTGCAGGCTGCGTTAACAGCATTTGATAGCTTTTCTGACGAGATCAATCCTGACTGGCTACCGATACTAAAACAAACGGCCAACCTACTTGGCAATTATTACCAACTCACTCATATCAATACCTATATCGAGCCTGAGCTACAGGCACTCGGAGCCCCTGCTGTTGATTGGACGACAGATATCGAGAACATAAAAATCACACCGATCAATACACTGCAAGCCAATGACTTTCAGCTCACCTTGCTAGAGCTGATTGCCTTTACCATGAGTGACCCTAGTATTGAGCCTCAAACGGATAAACTTGCTCTCGACAAGCTAGCAAAAATTCTATCGAAACAATATAACAAGTGCCTCAAAGCAGATAAAGAAACTGATGAAGTAAGCAGTACCGAGCTTGGGAGCGATGATGTAAATGTTGATATGGATATCTCTGAGGATAATCAAGACGAAGCGCTACTATGCGATCACCTAAAAGCGTTACGCTACATAAGTGAGTTCTCTGCGCCTTTGTTAAGTAAGAAAAAATCCAAGAAGAAAACCAAGCGTTGGTTAAAGCGTCTGATAAAAGCGCACATAGCGCTAGAGCAACGCAATGATGACAATCAATATCAACAGTTCTATGCCCTAAAATCAGCGAAAGATACCAATGCCCTATATGGTGCAGGTTGGTTTGCTGCCATGCTCACGGATGACCCAATTTATATCGAAACGCGTTTGGCTAAATTTAAAGACAGCTCAACATTTTGGTAAAACGTATTACTCGGTAAAGATACCTCGATAAAGATACATTGCTTAGTAAAAAGGACAGCTTTTATCAATGAAGCTGTCCTTTTTTATAGATATAGTCAGTTCAAAACAAAACTGTCATAAGTTCCAAAGCGCTACTGGGATGAATTTTTCATAGCCTCTGTGTATACAGCACGCAAGGAAAATTTATACCAGTAGCGCTATAATATTTTTAAATTGAATCTACTATAAACCATTTTATTTTTTTCTCTGATCTTATCGTTCAATATTTATACCTTTCACTACCATCCTTAGCCGTCATCGGATTTTTTGGCTCAAATACCGATAAATAAATATGCTATAGAAATATAGAAATAATAAGCACAATTAATCTTAGTTAATCTGCAACGATCATTACCGGCATACCCTCTTCGACTTGCTCAAATAATTCCACGATATCTGTATTACGCATACGTATACAGCCATGTGAAAGCGGTATACCCATCGGCTCAGTATCTGGTGTGCCGTGGATATAGATGTAGCGCTCATAAGTATCACAGCCGCCTTGACTGTTGCTACCTTTATTCGAGCCTTCTTCCAAACCGCTCAACCAAAGAATACGGCTCAGTATCCAATCACGCTTGGGATGTAACGTGCTAAGAGCGGCATCATACACCTCGCCAGTCGGCACACGGCCCACAAACACAGCATTCATAGGCTCACTGCCGCCTATTTTTTTTGCAATGATATGCTGACCAAGTGGCGTGCAACCACTATCTTGCTGACTACCGAAGCCATTTTTTGCCGTAGAGACGGTATATTCAGTGACCTCAGCTTGCTGCTTATGCATTTTTAATGTCTGCTTAGCAATATTAATCACTAGATGTTTATTAAAAGTTTCATTATTCGTCATAAATGCTTCCCGCTATCAATCATCCATAAGATAACTGTTAAGGTAATTAGTAAAATTGATTCAAAATTTCTATTATCAAGGGATTGTGTCAATGCTTTTGGCACCGTAATATAGAGGCACACTTTTTGATGCTAGCAGATTATGACGACTATTTCACCGACACGTGTGTCGATGTATGATTTTTTATATCATGATACCAAGCCTATGCTGCCACTTTTGGCTGATGCCGCACAGCTCTCATTGCCACAAGCGAGGCTCGCGATGGATGCCAGTTTACAAGCTATTGTGAGCGCGCTTCTTGCCTATCAGCAGCAACATCAAGAACAAGCACTTAGCAAAAAACTATTTGGACGTGCTGCTGTCAAAGAGTTACGACAATATAACTCCATGAATTTTGCGACTCTTAAGGCGACGTTATATCACCGAAACGATGCAGCAGATGCCGTTTTTAATAACAGCGCCCGTGTGATAAAAATCAGTGATCATATTGCTGAAGATATTCATGCAAAAACGCAGCAAGTACAAATCTTACTCACCTCTTTATGCGTGATTGTCCTTCGAGAACTGGCCATCTTGGCAGAATACAGTCAACTCGATAGTGACGAGATGAATAAATGGTTTGCCCTACAGCCACAGTTTTTGTCCGCAGCACGCTTTAACAATGTACAAACGCAAGCAGTGCCTACTCTTGAGTCAGAGCGTGCTAACAGCGAGCCGGCCACACTGACAGAGTCTGTAGAAAACAAAGAGTCTTTGGAAAATCATCCGGAGAGTGCAGAGCTCAAGCTATTACACGCTGAGCAGTTATCAAACACCCCGCCACCTTTTGATAGCCACTGGTACGAGTTGACAGGGTTCGAGCCTAAAAACCATGAACCTGTACAAGACATGCAATTGGCAACGGGTAATTACCTAAAAGCTATTGGTCGTTCACCGGAGAACTTGCCGCAGGGTCGTCATAACGACATGCTGGTATTTGAAGAGATGCATGCTATTGCTTTGCCACATCAGCGCTGGTTATTACAGCTGGCGAAAATCTCTGATATTTATCTTATTCGAAATCGACTGCGCATCAACTCTGAACCCGCCAATCCACCAAAGCCGCCTTTAGTAAGCTTAGGATTGATCGGTGGCAATAATGACAACACGCCAGCGACAACGAGCGAAAAGCCGATAGAATATGACGCTTCCACACCGCTTTGGAAAAACCCTGTCATTCTTATTATTATACTTGTCATCGGTGTACTGGGGGCGCTCGCTACGCTCAAATATCAATCGCAAAAGTCTGATGGCGTCGTGCTCGCCACCGAAGAAATATTAGCACAAGATATCACTGATGAGCGGCAGCAACAAGATGTCGCTATTGTGAGAGTGGACGATGAAGAGTCTGATACGGCAGAGACAGCACAAGCTCAATAAAGACATCTGCTTTCAATAAACTAATGTTCAAAACAGAGTCTTGATAGAAACGCATCAGCCATAAAAAAAGAGGCGCTATTTATATAGGCCTCTTTTTTATTGCTGTTGAGCTAAATACTTAGTTAACTACGTACAATATTAACTACGTACAATCGAAACGCTTATTTAGACAAATCGCGACCACGGCTAGCTTCGATAGCCAAACGCAGACCATTTAGACGGATAAAACCTTCTGCGTCTTTTTGATCGTAAGCACCTGCATCATCTTCGAAAGTTGCAATTTTTTCGTCAAATAACGAATCATCTGACTTGCGACCGACGACGCTCACAGCACCTTTGTATAATTTTACACGTACCGTACCGTTGACGTATTCTTGTGATTTGTCAATCAATGCCTGTAGCATCATACGCTCAGGGCTGAACCAATAGCCATTGTAGATGATTTTTGCATAGCGTGGCATGAGCTCATCTTTTAGGTGGGCAGCTTCACGATCAAGCGTTAGTGACTCGATACCGCGATGGGCTTTTAGCATAATTGTGCCAGCTGGCGTCTCGTAGCAACCACGTGACTTCATGCCAACATAACGGTTTTCAACGATATCTAAACGGCCGATACCATGTTTACCGCCGATTTCATTCAGCTTAATCATGACTTCATAAGGCTTTAGGGCTTCGCCATCGATAGCAACGATATCGCCTTTCTTGTATTCTAGTTCTAGATATTGCGCTTCATCAGGCGCGTCTTCTGGGCTGACAGACCAGCGCCACATGTCTTCTTCTGCTTCAGTGTACGGCTCTTCTAGAACGCCACCTTCATAAGAGATATGTAGCAAGTTGGCATCCATTGAATAAGGAGATTTTTTCTTATTGCCTGCATAATCAATAGCGATGTCATGCTCTTTGGCATATTGCATTAAGCTTTCACGGCTTGATAAATCCCACTCACGCCAAGGAGCAATCGTTACCACGTCTGGTGACAAAGCGACAGCACCTAGCTCAAAACGAACTTGGTCATTCCCTTTACCAGTTGCGCCATGACTGATGGCATCGGCATTGTGTTCTTTAGCAATCTCAACCAAACGCTTTGCGATTAGTGGACGAGCGATAGACGTACCGAGTAAATACTCACCTTCATAGATAGCATTGGCACGGAACATCGGGAATACGTAATCACGGGCAAACTCTTCGCGCAAATCTTCGATATGGATGTGCTTGATACCCATTGCTTGAGCTTTGGCTCTTGCTGGCTCAACTTCTTCGCCTTGACCGATATCAGCGGTAAAGGTGATCACTTCCGCATCATAGGTTTCTTGCAGCCATTTAGCGATGATTGAGGTATCAAGACCACCTGAGTATGCCAATACGATTTTATTAATATTTTTTGGATCAAGTTGAGCCATGAAAAACTCCTGTTATGAGAATTTAGTTTTAGTAAACGCGCTAAGATCAAATCGTAAGCAAGTTAAAAAGAAATTACCTGCTCAGTGTACATCATATTTACTATAGGCAAAAGTCTAACTGCCATAAGGCGTGTGCTTTTGGCTTAAATCTTAAAAAGGGTTAAATAGTACTCAATGAATTATGTACAGATATTTCGCCTTATATTTAGTCAACTGGGCAAATCTGTTATGATAGTCGCACAGTATTATCCTCTTTTTTTCCTTTATTTGACGATATAGAGCGCTTTGACACTATGACTGATTCGATTAGAGAATTAACCATCCTTCAGCCAGATGATTGGCATATTCACTTGCGCGACGATCAGGCTTTGAGCACGACCGTACCACACGCAGCAGGTAGCTTTAACCGTGTGATCTGTATGCCAAACCTTGTGCCGCCAGTCAAAAATGCACATAATGCGCAGGCCTATCGCGCGCGTATCATGGAAACTTTGGCAGCAAGCGATTTAAGTCTTGAGCGAAAATCAGCCTTTGATCCACGTATGACTCTGTACTTAACGGACAATACCACTGCTCAAGATATCGAATTGGCCGCACAGTCAGGCATCGTACAAGCGGTCAAACTTTACCCTGCTGGAGCGACCACCAATTCTGCCGATGGTGTTACCAATATCAATGCCTGTGTCGATGTATTTGAAGCACTAGAAAAGCACAATTTACCACTATTGATACATGGTGAAGTGACGCAAGACCATATAGATATCTTTGATCGCGAAAAACGCTTTTTAGATGAAGTGCTGGCGCAAATCATCGTCAAATTTCCAACATTAAAAATCGTGGTAGAGCATATAACGACCAGTGATGCAGCAGATTTTGTATTGGCTCAAGGCAACCATGTTGCTGCTACTATTACGCCGCAGCATTTAATGTTTAATCGCAACCATCTATTAGTTGGTGGTATCAAACCGCACTTTTATTGCTTACCTATCTTGAAGCGTGAAAGCCATCAAAAAGTCCTGTTGGATGTGGCCACGAGTGGTAATCCAAAATTCTTCTTGGGTACCGACTCTGCGCCACATGCTACCGACAAGAAAGAAGCCGCTTGCGGCTGTGCTGGTTGCTATAGTTCAGCAACTGCCCTGCCGTTATATGCCACTGCGTTTGATAGCGTTGGCAAAATAGATAAGCTAGAAGGATTTGCCAGTCGCTTTGGCGCGCAGTTCTACGGTCTACCTCTAAACGAGAGTACCATTACGCTTGTCAACACCCCTATGCAAGTGCCGAACGACTACCCTTACTTTGATGGGGCATCATTAACGCCACTCATGGCAGGTGAAACGTTACCTTGGTCTCTTAAGATTTAGTAGCCACACAGCCTAGCACTGACAAAGCAACCTATTATTTTTCTACAATGCCAATGATACCTTTGTACTAAACCTCCTTAGTGCAAAGGCGTTATCGATGTTATGAAATAATGATGTGCAATTCCATATACCAGCACGACTGATAAAAGTGATTGAACTTGATATGACCAATCAAAATACAGCAACCTTGCCTGACGCAGATGTCTCAAATTCCATGGATGACGACCTGAACGTAATTCCAAGTGCTGCTACTGAAGACAAGGGCGACGATAAGCAAACACCCTTGAGTCTAAAAGACCGATTTCGTAAGTTTTTGCCTGTCGTCGTCGATGTCGAGACAGCGGGTTTTAACTCTCAGACTGATGCGCTATTAGAAATCGCCTGTATTCCTGTACTACTTGATGAACATGGCGTATTTTACCCAGGTGAGGCATTCAATGCGCATATTGAGCCATTTGAGGGGGCAAATTTAGAGCCCAGTGCCCTTGCCTTTACTGGCATCGATCCTAACAACCCAATGCGCAAAGCCATTGCTGAAGATGAAAAAACGGCCCTTCGCCGTATCTTCAAAGGCTTAAAAGAAGTACGCCGCGAAGAAGAGTGCCGTCAATGTGTTCTGATTGGACACAACGCGCATTTCGATTTGGCATTTCTAAATGCAGCTGTGCTACGTACCAATAGTAAGAATCACAATCCTTTTCACAATTTTTCAGTGTTTGATACCGTGACTTTGTCTGCACTGGCATTTGGACAAACTGTACTAGCACGGGCATGTAAGGCAGCAGGACTCGAGTTTGATGGTAAAAATGCTCACTCAGCACTGTATGACACTCAAAAGACAGCCGAGCTGTTCTGTCACATACTCAATAATTATCCTATGCTCGCTAATGCGATGCACAATGAAGAAGCTACAGAAGCATCAGCTGATAACGATAGTGAATAAGTCACATATCATATATTGCCAATCATACATAATAGTGCTATTTGTAATATTTGATGACTTTGACATCTTGATTTGATAATCAATAGGGATATGATTGATATCACGATAAGCAGATGGAATTATTTTGTATAATAATAAATGTCATATTTTTGGACGACTAATATGACTACTTATGATGAATGTCGCGCTTAAGCGATGCAGTTATATCCTATAGATAGTTCAAGTTGCTCACTCTGCCTTGTTAGCGAATACTATCGAGGCCTAATAGGAGGGACTTTATTATGGATCCACAACTTAAGTTATGGGGAACCATCCTAGGCTATATGTTGCTCGCTTTAACTATTAGTGTTTGTACTTCCCTATGGATTCGGTATCATTTAAAGCGCAATGATCTCCATCCTCGCCGTGCAATTAAAAAAAGATATTTAATTTTAAAAAGACGTAGAAAAAGGCTTGACAGGAAACGCAGACGCTACTAAAATACGCACCACTTCAGCATAAATGGTGAAAGCAGTTGAAGTGTTGTTACTAGTCCCCATCGTCTAGAGGCCTAGGACACCGCCCTTTCACGGCGGTAACGGGGGTTCGAATCCCCCTGGGGACGCCACTATTTGGCGTCACTTGTTAGCACTCAATAAGACTAACAATGGTACCACCGAAACCCCCACTCATAATATGTTATGAGTGGGGGTTTTTTATGTCTGCTCTTAATATCCAAGCTAGTTGTTTAAATAGAAAAAGCCAGCATTGATTCAATGCTGGCTTTTTCTTGTTTGTCTGCTCAACTAGATATAATTAGTATTTAGCTCGATGAGCAATCGTATGAACATACTTTGAGCAATCGTATGAACATACTTAAAATCATAAGAGAATTAACGCCTATAACTATATTATTTATCGATTACAGCATTAGCCATAGCAATGTGGCAGCTATCATCAAGCCGAGTACCGTCTGAATTAAAAAGAATGCTTGGTGTTGACCAACGACCTTACTCAATGTCACCCCTAGCGTACTGTATTTGATAGGAGGCGTATCAACGTTACCTGTTCTCGTTTGCTCTTCATAGTAGCCCTGCAATATGTCTAAGAACTTCTGCCACTCATTAGAATCCCACTCATACGGCTTAAATGGCATTAACTTTTTAAGCTCAGGCTCTTTAGTCATCCAACGCTCAAGGGTAATTGAACGTAATGACCAACTGGCAAAACGACGTTTGGTAATCTCAGAAAAATCTAAAACCTTCAATTCTTTATGTCGATCATCTATCAACAAACGATTTTTTAGGTTGGTTAGTGCCTGCTCTGAGCCTTCGACACACTGCAAAAAGTAGCCATTGCCATAGCAAAGAATACCCGTGATATTATCTATTTGATTGCGTTCGACCGCGGTCTCTGAGATATCATTAAGCGTGCTAGGACTTGAAAGACCAGTAGAGGTAATCCGGCTTATATATACAAGCTGGCAGAGATCTGTCGTTACTGGGTTTGTTGAATCGTTGATTGTTGACAATCAGCTTCTCCCTATTATCAGGTAAATGTCGCTAAAACAATCATACTAACTTCAGAAAATATAGAGACAACATAATTAAGCGTAATGAATCGGTCTGATATATTATTGATTTTATAAGTTTTTATATTAATTGTATTAAGTTAGTTACATCATAGGTTAGATTGGTCATCAAAGCAACCTTTTATTAATTAATAGTCTCGCTTATATACAAAAAACATGTTTTAAATGTATATTATATATTAAATTAATATAACTTAAATTTTATTGAATCTAAAACTTGCCGTGAGATTGATGCGATATTGACAGTCATTACCTTGAGCTATCTGATATAAATACGAAGCAAATCTATAAATTTGATTAATGTGAGAATTGGATATCAAGAATTGCTGCCAGTAAAATGGCGTCATCAGGATACGTAAGCTTGATGTTTTGTCGACTACCCGACACCAAACGTATAGGTAGCGCTAAGTGCTCAAAAGCACTGGCTTCATCTGTGATGCTAAGCTGATGTTCAGACACATAGCGTAGGACGCGTTTCAGCTGACCTAAACGAAAAACTTGCGGGGTTTGTGCTTGCCATATGTTGCTACGGTCAATAGTGCATTTCGCATAAGGAATGAGTCTATCTTCCTCAGTAGGTGTGATTTTCTGATAGGAGCTCTTCAACGTATCGGCCGCCGGTGTCGCTAAGATAGCACCATAAGGCTCCCTCATCGCCGCTTTAATAACTCGATCGATATCCACACTCGGTACAGCGGGACGTGCCGCATCATGAATGAGTACCAAATCCGAATCATCGGCGCCTGACTCACTGATGGCCTCTACCCCTGCCTGCACTGATTGCCAACGCTCGGCCCCACCAACTGCGTAATATATAGGAAGCTCAAACTCTAGCTCCTGCGCTGTGCTGTCGTCTGCTGCTACGATTAATAGGCATTTATTAATATAATCGCTATGACCAAGCCTAGCCACGCTGTGCTGCAACAACGTCTGCTCTTGTAGCATTGTGTACTGTTTGGCAATGGATGCACCAAAACGGCTGCCGCGACCAGCTGCGACGATCATGGCGTGTATATTAGGAGTTTTATTCATAGTGTGATACTCATGGTTGAACCCATGACGATATATTTAAAGAGAGATAGTGAAAATGATAAGAATGACGGATGGCTTTATAATAAATGATAATGCTTGATATCACATCATACAGATCGATAGCTATAGCTTAATAGCTACTATGCGTCGTTGGTGCAGTTGATACTTGGACAAAAGTTTCATTTGGTTTGATTAAGCCCAAATCTAAGCGAGCGTGCTCTTCTACCGCCTCAAGTCCAGTTTTTAGATCTTGCACATCGGTACGTAATAGATTGTTTGCTGCAACTTGGTTATCATTTAAGCGTTGTTGCTCTTCAATTTGAGCCGTCAACTTGTTATGTTCAAAATGGCCATTTTCCCCCAGCCAATACTGATATTGCAATCCCAAAAGCACTGCAACGGCTAGAGCAAGTAGTATAAATTGGCTAAAATATTTCATAAGGTGACAACGCCAAACAACATAGAAAAAATGATATAAGAGTTTTAAGATGATTAGGCGATACACAAATGATTATATATCGCCTAGATTCAATGAAAAGTTCGGCTTTTGAGCTTAGAATTTTTGACGCATATTACGCGTTAAAAAGCCAAGTCAGTATGTTAACCACGTAGACCGATAAACTCTTCACGGCCACGGTAGCTTGCACGTACTTGCTGCTCGATGCGTAGCAATTGGTTGTACTTAGCAACACGGTCTGAGCGGCATAGTGAGCCTGTTTTGATCTGACCGGCAGCGGTACCAACTGCTAAATCTGCAATGGTGCTGTCTTCGGTTTCGCCTGAACGATGCGAGATGATGGTTGCATAGCCATTTTTCTTCGCCATATAAATCGCATCTAGCGTTTCTGACAATGTACCGATTTGGTTGAACTTAATCAAAATGGCATTGGCAATATGCTTATCGATACCTTCTTGCAAGATTGTAGGATTGGTCACAAATAGATCATCACCGACCAACTGGACTTTATCACCAATCTGCTCGGTCAGATACTTCCAACCATCCCAATCTGACTCATCAAGACCGTCTTCGATAGAGATAATAGGATACTGACGCGTGAGCCCAACGAGATAGTCTGAGAACCCTTGGCTATCGAAAGCTTTGTTGCCTTCGCCTGCCAATACGTATTGACCGTTCTTGTAAAATTCACTAGCCGCACAGTCTAGCGCAAGATGAATGTCTTCACCCGCTTTGTAGCCAACTTGTTCGATCGCCTGCATAATAACCGTGATGGCTTCTTCGTTGCTACGTAGATTTGGTGCAAAACCCCCTTCATCACCAACAGCGGTATTTAAGCCTTGTGATTTCAATACAGACTTTAAGCTGTGGAAAATCTCTGTACCAGCACGCAGCGCTTCTGAAAAGCTGGTAAAGCCAACTGGCTCAATCATAAACTCTTGAATATCAACGGTATTGTCCGCGTGCTCGCCACCATTTAGGATGTTCATCATTGGCACAGGCATGGTCAATGACGTCTGATTACGCAAGTTAGCAATATACTGATGCAATGGCAGATTCTGCGACTTGGCAGCCGCTTTGGCCGTCGCAAGTGACACCGCTAGCATGGCATTCGCACCCAAGCTCTCTTTGTTTTCTGTGCCGTCTAGCGCAATCATGGCATCATCAATACCCTGCTGTTCAGTCACATCTTTATCAATCAAAGCACTGCGAATCTGACTGTTGACGTTGGAAACGGCTTTTTTGACGCCTTTACCCATATAGCGAGATTTGTCGCCATCACGTAACTCAAGCGCTTCACGTGAGCCTGTTGATGCGCCACTTGGCGCCGCAGCACGGCCGACAGTGCCATCAGCTAAGATCACATCAGCTTCGATAGTTGGGTTGCCGCGCGAGTCTAAAATTTCACGAGCGCGAATGTCTTTAATTGCGGTGACGTTGTTGGTTTCTTCAGCGTACATAATGTCTGTTAATTCCTTTGGTCATGCCAAGTTTGTGAGATAAATAACGGCAGCTAGCATACAAAAAAGATAAAGCAAAATATCGTATAGCTCATATACCTAAAACCCCTTCAATCCTTACTGCCATGTGGCTATGCTTGCACACGATAGACGGTTTATTAATTGGGTTAATGCTTGGCTATAGTGCTTGGCATCATAGCATATATTTTACCAAACTTCCTTTATCTTACACTCACTTGCACTCATAAATATAATCAGGGTTAGCGGCGTCTAGTGCAACTCGATTGTCTGTGTCTATGACATATCAGAGCGACTATTTCAGTGATGATTTTACCAAACTGCTTTTCTTATCCATAGTAGATACCGTATTCTCAAGCGCAACCTCTGTCTTAAATCGTGTCAAGCGTAATGCATTCATCAAAACTGAGATGGAGCTGAGTGCCATCGCTGCTGCTGCAATCATCGGATTTAAGAACCCCAAAGCGGCAAGCGGGATACCAAGGCAGTTATAAATGAAAGCAAAAAACAGATTTTGTTTAATATTGCGTAGCGTTGCTTGAGCAATCTTCTGCGCCGCATCAATATGCATGAGCGACTCGCCCATTAGACGGGCAGAAGCGCTGTGCTGCGCGACATCTGTTCCTTCAAACATTGCAAAGCTGGCATCGGCAGTGGCCATCGCTGGCGCATCATTGACCCCGTCTCCTGCCATCGCCACCTTATGACCAGCAGTTTGCAGCCGTGCAATTTGACTGGCCTTATCGCGTGGACTCATTTTGCCATAAGCTTTTTCAATACCCAGCTGTCCTGCCACATGATCGACGACCGACTGCTTATCACCACTCATCAAGATCACATTAATACCCGCATTTTGTAGCGCAGTGATTGCTTGCGGGGTATCCGCTTTCAAGTCGTCTGCTAAGGCAAATGCGCCTAGTGGCTCATCATTGATACTAATGGCAACGGTACTGGCAATTTGCCATACTTTTGGCATCAGCTTAGGTAACGTCATATTAGCAAATTCAGCCGTCCCGACGTTTACTCGTCCAAGCCCTTCGATATTCGCTTGTATACCAGCACCTTTTATCACACTGATATCAGTCACGTTGAATAGAGACAATTGACGGTCTTTAGCAGTATTGATCAGAGCTGTTGCTAGTGGATGACTGGCGTGCGCCTCGACACTGGCTGCAATTTGCAATACATCATCAACGGCCAGTGACTTATCCACCATGACCTGATCGACGATAGTCGGCTTACCAATGGTCAGCGTGCCTGTCTTATCGAGCACCACTGTATCAATATTGCCTGCCGCCTCGAGACTTTGCGCGTCTTTGAACCACACGCCATGACGCGCAGCAACCCCCATACCTGCCATAATGGCTGCTGGCGTGGCCAAACCAAGCGCACAAGGACAAGCAAT
Organism: Psychrobacter sp. C 20.9; assembly: GCF_001921765.1. Lineage (NCBI taxonomy): Bacteria > Pseudomonadati > Pseudomonadota > Gammaproteobacteria > Moraxellales > Moraxellaceae > Psychrobacter > Psychrobacter sp. C 20.9. The sequence continues at coordinate 29,774 of NZ_MRYC01000008.1, forward strand.
GACCAATACTGAGACGGCATGCATTAAGGCCGTATCGACCATACCAGTCAGCCACCATGTTAGGCCAAAAGTAACCAACGCAATAGTGACCACGATTGGCACAAACACAGCAGTCACTCTATCCGCCAATCTTGCCAAGTTAGCTTTTGAGCCTTGTGCCTCACTCAATGCTTGCACCATATCGCCAAGCTTGGTGTCACTACCCTTGGCACTGACGCGATAGAGCAAACTGCCATTCTCCACCAAAGCACCTGCCAGTAATCCATCGCCCGCTTCTTTTTTGAGCGCTATTGACTCACCTGTTAAGTGACTCTCCACGCACCAGCCGCTACCATCTGTGACGATGCCATCGGTCGCGATACGGCTGCCTTGCTTGGCCCGCAAAATATCACCTACTTGTACATCAGACAGTGCAATATTATGAAAATCACCATTTGGCTGCTGCTGCTCGACTTCATCTGGCGTTAATGACAATAATAAATCAATGCTGTTGAGGCTATGCTTCTTGGTACGTTCCTCTAAGTATTTACCAGTCCGCACAAACGCAATGACCATCACCCCTGCTTCAAAATATACGGCTGGGCTATTGCTAGCACCGTGTCCGCCCATATGTCCACTTTGCAAGAGGCTCCCCAAAGTGCCATCGCCATGAGTAAGCCACAGATAAGTCGAATATGCCCATATCGTCACGGTACCAATCACCACCAGTACATCCATATTGGCAAGACCGCCTTTGATGGATGCCCATGCGCTCTTATAGAATGGTAACGCAAAGCCAAACTGTACAATCGTCGCTAAAATAAACTGAATCCAAATGGGCGGCATCCACGCCATCCCAGCACCCACCAACATGCCTGCCATACCCACCAAAAATGGCACCAAACACAACCATAAACCAATCAATCGCCATGCATATTGGGTGGCTGTGTCTTCATCTGTTTTTGCAAATAAACTGTCGCTGGCCTGTAGATTGGCAACAAAACCCGTCTTGTTTACCCATTCCGTGACCTGTTCTGGCGTCGTTTGCGTCGGATCATAATCTACATTTGCCGTCTCACCAGCAAAATTCACACTCACGTCATACACTGAAGGCTTTTTATTCAGCACCTTTTCGATTCGTGAAGCACAGGCCTGACACGTCATGCCATCAATCGCCAATTGCAGATGCGCACGTTGCGGTGCAAGTGGCGTATTTGATTGAATGTCAGTCTCGACATCGTAGGATTCATCACTAGTGGTACGGGTAGTATCATTCATAAAAATAACTCTTTATAGCGTCTATATACTCATAGAAGCCATAATAAAATATCAGTGGATTGACAAAAAAATCAAATAAAACAAGTAAAACACGATGACAATCAGTATGAATACGCTGTTTAGGCTATCCAATTATTATAGACAGACATATTGCAATATATTCAAGTAGCACCTATTAGATGGTCACAACCATCATCTATTCAAGTAAGCCTAAATCATTTAGTAAATAGCAGCAAACTAGGACAGCCATGGACGTAATCTATAATCAGAATTTTTAACCATTAAAAAACCAGCTAACATGCCAGTAATCATGGTAGCTGGTTTTGTAGATAGATGACGACATTTATGAATTAGCGACAGTCGCCTCAAATCCAGCCTCATCAATGATCGAAGCAATCGCTTCTGCACTGGTTTTGCTATCATCAAAGGTGATCGTTGCTAAATTATCAGCTAAATCCACGGTGATCGTATCTAAACCGTCAATATCGGCAGTAGCAGTATGGACACTTGCCACACAGCCGCTGCAAGTCATACCTTCAATTTGAATAATACGTGTTTGGCTTGCCATGGTTGGCTCCTTATTTTTATTAGTGAAAAGTAGCCTTGATAGCTGTTCTTCAATATTTACTTCTCAAAACCTATCAAAGCACCATTAAACAAGCATAAGCCCTATCATCAGCGACAGCAAGACACTTTGGTTGTTACTTTATTAACGAGATGCTATTAACAAGACAGGAACTTCTTAATAAAAACCTGAACGCTACTCATTGCTTATGTAGCATTCAGATCGTCCATATATCTTAGTCTTTATGATGCGGATTTTGCGGCGCATCCATAGGAAATGGCTGAGTCACATAATCAACCATACTAATCGCCGCTGTCAAAGCATGAATACTCGTATCCGTATCATCATAACTGACCGTTGCAATATCATGCACAGGATCTAGATCGATAGCAGTCACGCCTGAGATATTTTTAAGAGCGGTCATTACACTATCTAGACCAGCTTCATCGTCGATATTTTCTATACTGACTTGTGCGGTTTGAATCGCCATTGCATCACCCTCTTATCATTTATAATATCAATGAGTATCTAATGTCTCAAAGCCTTTGACCAGATCATCAATCTGCTTAAGCTGACGCAAAAACGGCTCTAGCTGGCTCATGCGCAGCGCACATGGCCCATCACATTTCGCCGTTTCTGGATTTGGGTGCGCCTCTAAGAAAAGCCCTGCCAACCCTGTCGCCATACCAGCACGTGCCAGTGTCGTAATCTGCTCACGGCGCCCACCTGCACTGTCACTACGCGCGCCTGGCTGCTGCAAGCTATGTGTCACGTCAAAGAATACGGGGATATCCATCTGCTTCATGGTATCAAAACCGAGCATATCGACGACGAGATTGTTATAACCAAAGGCACTACCACGCTCACAAAGTATCAGCTTGTCATTACCGCCTTCTAGACACTTATTGACGATATGACGCATCTCATGAGGGGCTAAAAACTGCGCCTTTTTGATATTAATGATGGCATCTGTTTTTGCCATTGCATGGACTAAATCCGTCTGACGTGACAAAAAAGCTGGCAACTGGATAATATCAGCAACTTCAGCGACTGGTGCTGCTTGATGAGGTTCGTGTACATCAGTAATAATCGGTACTTGGAATTTTTCTTTGATTTGCCCGAGCCAATCGATACCTTGCGCGAGTCCCGGCCCTCGGTATGAATGCAGGCTTGAGCGGTTGGCTTTATCAAAACTCGCTTTAAACACATAGCCGATACCCAAGCGCTCACATATCTCAACGTATTGCTCAGCAATCTCAAACGCCAACTCTTTAGATTCTAAGACGTTCATCCCACCAAATAATACAAAGGGTTGATCATTACCAATGTTGATCGTCTTATTATTAGGCGTGTTAAGTGCAATGTGTGATTGCGCCGTTAATAGGTTTTCCATTTAGCCCCTACCTCTTATTTTGTTATTAATATCTCTATCCCATATTGTAACCGATAGCCTGATTAAAAAAAGTATGCAAGCGTAATTAGAGATTATTAATGAGGATATTGACTCGTTAATAACAACAAACAACCTGAGTTGAGCAAAAAAAAGACCAATCCGAAGATCAGTCTTTTTAGCAAACATCATGCTCTCACATAACAACAAATGCTTTAGTGATTACTATGTTTCGCTATGATTTTTTGCCGCTTTGACAAAACTATTAAACAGTGGATGACCACCGCGTGGTGAGCTAGTAAATTCAGGATGGAACTGTACAGCAACAAACCATGGATGCTCGCTAATCTCAACCGACTCTACCAAGTGCTGTTTGGCGGAATAACCAGAGATCGTCATACCTGCTTGCTCTAATGGCTCAATATAGCGGTTATTCATCTCATAGCGATGACGATGGCGCTCAGTGATATTGTTAGCACCATAAATTTGAGCAAGCTTGCTACCAGAAACCAGCTCTGCTTGCTGCGCGCCTAGGCGCATGGTACCGCCGAGGTCTGAGTCATCGCTACGAATCTGTAGCTCGCCGCGCTCATCTAACCATTCGGTGATAAGCCCAATGATAGGCTCAGCTGTCTTACGATCAAACTCAGAAGAGTTGGCATTGATATTCAGTACATTGCGCGCATACTCTATCACGGCCAGCTGCATACCAAGGCAAATACCTAGATACGGCACATTATTTTCACGAGCATAGGTGATGGCTTTTATTTTACCCATCGTACCGCGCTCACCAAAACCGCCTGGTACTAAGATAGCATTGGCTTCTTTTAGCTGCGCTAGTAGAGTGTCGTCATCTTCTAAACGCTCAGCATCGATGTAGTCGATTTTGACATCGACTTTATGCGTGATACCTGCGTGTAGCAATGCTTCGTTGATCGATTTATAAGCATCTGGTAGCTCAACGTATTTGCCAACCATCGCAACTGTCACTGTTCCTTCAGGATTTAGCTGGGCTTCAACCACTTTATCCCAATCGCTCAAATCCGCTTCGGGCACATCAAGACCGAAACGCTCACAGATGAGATCATCAAGATCTTGCTCATGTAGCGTACGCGGTATTTGATAGATGCTTTGCGCATCTTCACACATAATGACCGCACGCTCTTCAACATTGGTAAACAGTGCAATCTTACGACGGTTGTCTTGTGAGATATGATGATCAGAGCGGCAGATTAAGATATCAGGCTGTAGACCGATTGAGCGTAGCTCTTTTACAGAGTGCTGTGTCGGCTTGGTTTTGGTCTCACCGGCACTGGCAATATAAGGTACTAAAGTAAGATGCATCAGCATGGCACGATTGCGCCCCAGCTCTACTTGCATCTGACGTACGGCTTCCATAAATGGAAGTGATTCGATGTCACCAACCGTACCGCCAATCTCGATAATTGCGATGTCATAGCCTTCGCCACTGGCAAGGATTTTGTTTTTGATTTCATCGGTAATATGCGGAATAACCTGTACCGTACCGCCTAGATATTCACCGCGACGTTCTTTATTTAAAACGTTCTGATAAATACGGCCGCTGGTGAAGTTATTACTTTTACTCATTTTTGAGTGACGTAAAAAACGCTCATAATAACCCAAATCTAGATCAGTCTCTGCACCATCTTCGGTGACGAACACCTCACCATGCTGAAACGGACTCATCGTACCTGGATCGACGTTAATATACGGATCCATTTTGGTCATCGTGACAGTCACGCCACGTGCTTCTAAGACCGCTGCAAGAGAGGCTGCGGTGATACCTTTTCCTAGTGAGGACACTACCCCACCGGTCACGAATATAAACTTGGTCATAGTACTCTGTCGGTAATTGGTAAAGAAGGATTTTACTAAAAATACGCTATAAAATATAGGGCAAAAATGCAAACTATCTGAAACTCTTATTTTTCACGCTGATAATAAACATTTTTCTGTTATTCGTACTCTATACAATAAAAAACTCACCCCGAAGGATGAGTTTTTTTTAACTACATGGTAGCGTTGGTATTAGAATCTGTATTCTAGACCAGTACCCAGTACGAATACTTCTGTATCGCCGATAGTATCGAACATTGCATCATCGCCATTATCATCGATACCGGCTGCTTGAGTACTTACATTGTCAGCTTTGTTCAAGCCAGCGTAAGCGTGCATGATGACGTTGTCTTTAAAGAAGTACTTACCACCAACAACAATCTGATCTGAGTCTGAATTTTCGTTACCATCCAAGCTTTCAGTATTGTTGTACTGAACGTATACGTTTGCTGGACGAGCAAAGTTGTTTAGATCCATGTTTGCACTTAGTACCAGACCTTTTTCGTCTTCTGAAGAGTAGTCAAAGTCAGCTTGCTGATATAACGCGCCCAACTGTACTGGGTATGCCATGTATTTACCTAGATCTACAGTAGCCGTACCACGGATGATCTCACCGTTGACGTTTTGGTCTTTGTCATAAGCAAGACCTAGAGTATAACCAGTACCTTGATCAAAGGTCAACGCCGCGCCGTAGCCATCATCACTATCATTAGCGCCATTGTCTTCATTAGCGTCAGAGCTATACATTACCGCTAGGTTTAGCGGTAGGTTGTTGTATTGAGGGGCTTTCCAAATGATAGAGTTGTTAATACGACCACTATCAGACATGTTTAGACCAGCAAGTTGTTGGTTGCTGTTAAGGTTGTTGCTACCTAAGTTGTCCCAGTAACCTTCGTTTACGATGACGTTGTTGATGTAGTCTAGGGTAGATTGGTTACGACCTGCGCGGATTTCACCGAAGTCTTTGTTTACTACACCAAGATAGGTATCACGGCTTTTGAAAGTACGATCTTCACCATCAACACGGATGCCATACTCTAACTGATAAACAACATCAGTGTTGGCAGTCATTGCTTCAGAGCCTTTTAGACCAATACGTGAGCTGTATGAGTTAATTTCTACGGTATCTTCATCACGATCAAAAGCATCATTAACGTTTGAATCAAATTCACCATTGACATAATCAGCACTTAGAAATGCTTTACCATAAACGGTTGGTGCTGCATTGGCTGCTGATACAGATAGGGCTGCGATTGCTGTAGCTAAAAGTAGTTTTTTCATGGGGTATCTCCACTTTACAATTGTAGTAATGAGCAAGCTGTTATTAGCTGGCGCCCATAATGGTATCGTCACAAATCCTCAAAGATATAATGTGTAACTGGCTACCGAGATTAGTCAGAAACAAGTGTGGCGAAGTTCTATTACAGTAAGATGAAAAAAACAATAATTTACATGACTGGGATTAAGAGCGTAACTGCCGTGTAACCTGTTGTCTTTATCACTCCATTGCGTAACATCCGTTACCAAACTCATACTTCGAGTACAAGCATAACAACTTTGACATAATTTGCAACATATTTTTTCGCTTTTTCGATACCCCCAGTATCAAATGACAAGTCACCTATAAAATCCAAATAGCTACAAAAAAAAGCGCTATCTACTCAAGCAGATAGCGCTTTTATTGATTAATATCATTACTTATAGTATTAAAATATTTTAATAAAAACAAAATAATTGCCCAAGAAATAGCGCTATCCATTGATAAATAAATAGCGCTTATGAAGAATCGACCAGCGTATTTATGACATATTTAGCGTTACAAACGAGCAAGATTAGATACTACACCTTAGGCTTCAGCATACGCTAAAATACCCATTGCTAAGCCGGCCTCTCTAAGCATTGGCTTTTAGATCAAGGCGCGCTTGATGCAACAATGGTTCAGTATAACCACTAGGCTGCTCGCGTCCTTTAAAGACCAAATCACAGGCTGCTTTAAATGCATAAGAGTTATCAAAGTTATCTGCCATTGGCTGGTAATCACTATCGCCTGCATTTTGCTCATCGACGACTTTTGCCATACGTTTCATTGTGTCCATCACTTGCTGCTCGCTTACCACATCATGATGTAACCAGTTGGCAATATGCTGGCTAGAGATACGTAAGGTAGCACGATCTTCCATCAAGCCAACATCATTGATATCAGGTACTTTGGAACAGCCTACGCCTTGGTTTACCCAACGTACCACATACCCCAAGATACCTTGAGCATTATTTTCAAGCTCTTGCTGCTTCTCTTCTTCTGTCCAATTGGTATTTTTTGCCAATGGAATGGTCAAAATATCATCTAAGCTCGCACGCTCACGTGATTTTAGCGTATCTTGTACATCGGCCACGCTAACTTGATGATAGTGTATGCTGTGCAAGGTAGCGCCCGTTGGTGAGGGTACCCAAGCCGTACTGGCACCAGATTTAGGATGAGCCGCTTTGGTGTCCATCATCTCTTTCATCTCATCAGGTTTTGCCCACATACCTTTACCAATTTGAGCATGACCTTGCAGACCAGTCTCTAAGCCGATATCAACGTTCCACTGCTCATACGCAGGTAGCCATGCTTGCGACTTCATGTCGCCTTTTGGCACGAACGGACCGGCATTCATACTGGTATGCATCTCATCACCCGTACGATCTAAGAAACCTGTATTAATAAAGATAACACGCTCTTTTGCTTGGCGAATCGCTTCTTTCAGATTGACTGTGGTACGGCGCTCTTCGTCCATGATACCGATTTTGAGCGTATTACGCTCTAGACCCAGCAAGTCTTCTGATGCATTGAATAAATCATTGGCCATTTTAACTTCTTCAGGGCCATGCATTTTTGGCTTCACAATATACATTGAGCCTTGGCGGGAGTTTGATAGCTCGTTTTTGCCTTTGATATCATTGAGTGATAATAATGGTGTGATTAAACCATCCATTAAGCCTTCAAATATTTGCTCTTGGCCATTGCCTAAATCAACCAAAATTGCGGGGTTCTGCATGAGATGACCCACGTTACGAATCAAGAGTAGCGAACGACCTGGCAAAATCAGCTTACCGCCATCAGGTGTATTATATTCACGATCTGGGTTTTGTTTGCGAGTACGGGTTTTGCCACCCTTTTCAAAGGTCTCTTGTAGATCGCCGTTCATCAAGCCAAGCCAATTGCGATAGACTTCCACTTTTTCTTCTGCATCTACAGCAGCGACCGAATCTTCACAATCTTGAATCGCAGTGATGGCTGACTCAAGTAGCACGTCTTTGATATTTGCTGGGTCATCTTTGCCAACTGGATGATTGGCATCTATTTGAATCTCAGCATGCAAGCCATTGTTTTTGAGCAAAATACCAGAGGGGCTATCTGCCTCGCCGACATAACCGACAAACTTAGCCGTATCTTTTAGCTCGGTACTGCTATCACCCTGTACGACTTCAAGCTTGCCATCGACTACTTTAAAACTGGTCACATCATTGTAAGAGCCTGATGCTAGTGTGAAGTGCTCATCTAAAAATGCTTTGGCATAAGCGACAACAGCAGCACCGCGAGTAGGATTATAGCTACCACCCGCTTCTTGACCATTGTCACTACTGATAACATCGGTGCCATACAACGCATCATATAGGCTGCCCCAACGCGCATTGGTCGCGTTAAGCGCATAACGAGCGTTACGTACTGGTACGACTAGCTGCGGCCCTGCGATATGAGCAATTTCGTCATCGACATTTTCTGTACTGACCGTAAAGTCATCACCTTCTGGTAGTAGATAACCAATCTCTTGCAAGAACGCCTTATAGGCTGGATAATCGATTTCGCCATCTTTTGCAGGGTGTTGTAGGTGCCACTGGTCAATCTGTGCTTGAAACTTGTCTCGAGTTTCTAGCAACGCTTTATTACGTGGCGTAAACTCCTTGATAACCTTCTCAAAACCTGACCAATAACTGTCTGAATCAACACCAACTTTTGGCAGCACTTCGTTTTCAATAAAGTCATACAACTGTTGGTCGATGGCAAGAGTGCCTTTTTGAAGGCGATTGGCGTTAGAAGACTGGCCCATGTCATTATCCTTATCTATTGGTGAGTATTGGTAATACTAAATTGCTACAGCGACTATTTAAGACTCGTTATTTTTATCAACAATTATTTATACAATAAAAGATATCATTGCTACCTACGACAACCTATGGTATTTAATGCTGATAAATAATTATTCATTAAAGAGTTTTTCATCAGCCCTAAAATAGACTGTATAAATCTTCTGTTTTCATACGAGAATTGTCATTGGTATAATGCTTGCCATTCTCTACTAAGTGCTATTGATAGCAAGACACTGTGACTAAAGAGCAAAATCTCATCCTACTATCAAATAATAAAATAAACAAGCAAACGCCATTTAGAAAATAAATATTGGGGTTGTATAATAATGATATCGTATAAGACGTAAGCCTCACAGACCATGAATACTATCTAGAAATTAATGAATGCTCAGTTGAGACTAAACTGTAAGTAATCATTACCATCTATAGTTATACTTAAATACTGTCCATTATCCAGACAACTTACTTAGCCGTAGTAACTGTAGCCCATTATTTTGAAAGCATCTATAAATTAGCTGCTTTAAACTCTCATTTATAAAAAAGCCCTTTTAGATTATGACTATAAACCAGCCCGACCTCTCGTCCTTACAATCATCAGCGCATGGTACTGATCACTACGATATTCATAAGGATAACCTCGAAAAAGAAGCGCCCCTTTCACCAGTAAATGTCGTTGACGAAAGCAGTATGGACGTAGGGGAAGACAGCGTCGATATTACGCATCTGCGTACTCCTATAAAGGTAGACCTATCCCCTATTTATAATTTTTTGGGTGCGCGCACGACGCAGGCGTGGGTCGATGCGGCTATAGAGAACCTACCACTCATCATTCAAGACCATGCCAATTGCGAAAAAAAAGCCGCAGGCACTGCGATGAATTTGATGTTTCGGTATGAGTTCTCTTATGATTTGCAACGTAAATTGGCACAGCTCATACGTGAAGAGATGCTGCATTACGAGCAGGTGCTTGGCATCATGAATGAGCGCGGCCAAGACTGGAAGTATTTGAGTGCAGGTCGCTATGCCAAGGGCATGCTGAAACATAAACGTACTTATGAGCCAGCAGCGATGGTCGATGTACTGATCATAGGGGCGTTCATTGAAGCGCGCTCTTGTGAGCGTTTTGCAGCGTTGGCGGAAGTCATTGATGATGCGCGTCTAGCAAAATACTATCGTTACCTGCTAAAGTCAGAGAGCCGTCATTTTGAGGATTATCTAGCGCTTGCCCAGTCATTATCAGATGATAATATCAATGAGCGCGTTGCGTTTTTTAAAGAAGTAGAAGCAGAATTAATAGATAATCCAGACGCGGAGCTACGCTTTCATAGTGGTACGCCTGCTTAACTATTTATTGTCTTCCATCAGAGGGCTATCGTACTGTTTATGGTCTTTGGCGACGTGATGCGGGTCGTGATCATCTGTGACACGCTCTGCAGCCGCAGGATTGGCTTTTTGCAGCGCATCATCAGGCACGATACCATCATTGTCGTCAGCATCTTTTAGTTCATGCTGCTGGTGTCTTGGTGACTGCGCTGCCTCTGCTGGTTTTAATGAGTGATTATTGGGATTATTCATAGCATTTCCTTATGATAGAAAGATCAAAGTAAATAAAGTGAATGAAGGATGTGCCCTAGATCATAAAAAAACTATCTGTCTTTTTTATGATCTTTTTCGTCAGGGTTTAGCACCCGTGTCTGAGCATTATCAACATTAGCATAGCGATTTTTATTGTTAATCTTATGGCTATCAGGCCCTTCGCTTGCAACGGTGCTTTCATTGATATTATCATCAAAGCCATTACCTGGCTGATCGCGGCGGTCGGGCTGTCGAGCAGGATTGTCACCATCATTGACGTGCTCAGACTCTACTATACCCTCTTCAAAAGTGTCGGTACCTTTATTTTCATTGACGTTTTCTTCGAGCTCCTCATGGTTTTTCACCGTTTGAGCACTGTCTAAAGTTTCATGCGTGTCCGTTTCTGCGATTCGAGTTTTACTTAAAGCAGGATCTCTGGTTTCCATTGTTTTGTCCTTATTATAATTATTGTTTGTATCGATAACATATTGTGCTTATCATTTGTTAGTCGTCTCGACTCAGATCATAAGCATTTAGATCCGATACGTTTTTGCCACCCGCAGGCAGATTTTCTTCTTTGCGCGGGTCGACATAGACCTCGTCTGTCTCCTGTGAGGCTTGTTCCGGCCCATCTATATTTGGCTGGTACTTTCGGCCTTCGTAGCTGCCTTGAGGATTTTCTTGCGTCGTAACGGCGGGATCCTCTACAAGGAATTTTTCTTCAGTATTGTTTTTTTCTGGCATGGTCATGGCGTCTCCCTCGCATTATTTATTATCGTTATCTGATTAGTGCTTTGGACGTATGCTGCAAACACACTCTTATTTGTCAGTGCGTAGGTCATCCTCAATGAACGCTGTTTGCTCTTCTTCACTTAGTGATTCAGGCGCATCGACTTTTTTGTTGTCTTCTAGATTTTTCTCAATCTCTTGACCGTTTGCTTGCTCTGCTGCTTTTTTGATGTCTGAGGTATCATTGTTCGTCGTACTCATGATTTATTTCCTATTTTTATTGTTGACTGAATTTAGAGTTTCTCCGGTGCGGCATCATTATGTACTCAGCCACTTTTAGACAGTTGCTTTTGTTCAGTTACTTTTAGATAGATGAGGTTTTTGATAAAAATAATAAACTGCACCAGAATTGATATTAATTATAGGTAGGATATTGTGAGCTGCACCAGTGTACTGCCGTATCAATATGTGAATAAATGTGAGGTTACAACACAGTTTGTAACTTTTACAGCGCATTAACCAGAAAAACCAAGCACTGGCATGTACCAATACTTGGTTAAATAGTGTTTGACTAAATAGTGCTTGGTCAAATGATGAAGATAGCCCTCAATCAGTTAGCTGGACTCGTCGACACCATTGATCACTTTTAGTAGGTGTTCTTGAGCAACGTGTGGCACCTCCCCTGCCGCTGGCTGAAGCTGCTGCCAAACGCCTGTGCCATCCAGTGTCCACGCTTGCGTGTTGTCTTGTAGATAGTTTAGTAGCCCATCCTGATAAATTTGCTTAAACAGCTTTTTGTTTTCAATCGGGAACGCAACTTCGACGCGATGGAACAGGTTACGATCCATCCAGTCTGCGCTGCCGCAATATAAACGCTCATCACCGTCATTATAGAAGTAATAAATACGGGTATGTTCCAAAAATCGGCCAATAATAGAGCGTACAGTGATGTTTTCAGATAGTCCTTTTACTTGCGGACGCAAGCAACACATAGAGCGCAGGATCAGCTCAATTTTGACGCCTGCCTGCGACGCATCATACAATTTGTCAATCAGGCGACGCTCAGTGAGCGCATTGGCTTTGACGATAATATGAGCGCGCTTGCCTGCTTTAGCATGAGCAATCTCATCATCGATAAAGCTCATTAGTTTTTCGTGCAAGGTAAATGGTGCATGTAACAGTTTTTTGAGATTGGCAGGTTTGCCCATACCAGTGAGCTCTTGAAATATCTTATGCACATCTTCTGAGATATCAGGATCGGCACTGAATAAGCCATAATCTGTATAGACCTTGGCATTGGCCGCATGATAGTTGCCTGTGCCTAGGTGGATATAGCGGCGGATTCGATCTTCTTCACGGCGCACGATGAGCATGAGCTTGGCATGGGTCTTGTAGCCGACGATGCCATAAACCACAACCGCACCTGCTTCTTGTAAATAGTTGGCGACAGCAATATTGGAGGCTTCATCGAAACGCGCACGCAACTCAATGACGGCAGTGACTTCTTTGCCGTTACGGGCGGCAGCGGCCAGCGCTTTGACGATCTCTGAGTTGGTACCTGAGCGGTATAATGTCTGCTTGATCGCCAACACTTTGGGATCGCTAGCTGCCTGCCAAAGCAGATTAATAATGGGTGAAAATGCATGAAACGGATGATGCACGAGCACATCGCTTTTACGCATAGCGGCAAACATACTGGATGATTTATCTGATTTATCCATCTCTCGGCGAAAGGCTTTTGGCACTGCATGAGTAAATGGCTGATAACGCAGTCCCGGAATATTAAAATCAAACAGCAAGCGCGTCAGATTCACAGGGCCATTGACGCGGTACAGCTGATTGTCATGCAACTCAAACTCATTGAGCAGATACTCACTGATGTGCGCTGGGCAGTCAGTTGTCACCTCAAGACGGACTTTGTCACCGAAGCGGCGGTTTTCAAGCTCGCCCTCGAGTGCCTTGGCGATATCTTCTACATCATCCGCCAGATCCAAATCTGCATTACGTGTCAGTCTGAACTGATGACAACCCGTCACACTCATACCAGGGAACAGCTCACCGATATGCTCATGAATGATGGCGGACAGCATCACATGATGCTCTTTACCACCCGTTAGCTCATCTGGCAGACGAATCACACGCGGCAGACTGCGCGGTGCTGGAACAATCGCCAAATTAATGTCGCGGCCAAAAGCATCTTTGCCTTCTAATGTGGCAATAAAGTTTAAGCTTTTATTCACCAAACGCGGGAATGGATGCGCAGGATCAATGCTAATCGGTGTCAATACTGGTACAACTTGCTCGGTAAAATAACGCTTCATCCATGCAGACTGCTCGGCATTGAGCTCATCACGTTTTAGGTAGCGGATATCCTCGAGCGCAAGAGCGGGCAAAATATCTTCATTCAGAATACGATATTGCTCATTGATAGCGTCGTGAGTGATCGCAGAGATCTCGTTTAACACCTCGCTTGGGCGCATACCGTGAGCACTGGTCGATACGTCACCGATATTGAGTTTTTGCATGATGCCAGCGACACGTATCTCAAAGAATTCATCGAGATTCGATGAAAAAATAATGAGAAAAAACAAGCGCTCAAGCAGTGGGTGACGAGGACTGGCTGCCTGCGCCAATACACGCAGATGAAACTGTAATAAAGACAAATCTCGATTGATATAACTGCTGGGTGAATAGCTGCCGTCTTCTGAGCGTTGCCAGTCGATGTCGGTCAGATCATTATAGTTACTGCTTATGCTCATATTTTTATTAACGTTTTCGTTGCCATCTTCACTCACACTATTAACGTCGATCATCTCGTTCATATCACCGCTGTTCTGATTATTATTTATCTCTACCACGTTACTACTCCTTTTGCGTTATCGATACGCCGTCATCTTTATACTATCGTCTTAAAGGTTATTAACTATTATTCTTTCCCGTTATTCTTGTTGTTAAGGCTTCTTTTAAAAGATTAAGACGCTTGCGGTAATACCGCATTTTTCATACGTTTTTTGATAATACGTTGCTTGTTGCGCAAGCCTCTGTCACCTTGATTGTCTTCGTAATACTTCGGATTGGTAAGCATCCCAATGAGGAGCGCTGATTCGTCTCGGTTCAGATTGGCCGCAGATTTATCAAAATAATGATGCGCTGCGGCATCGATACCATAGATACCATTACCAAACTCTGCCACATTAAGATAAGCGGTCAAGATACGCTGCTTGTCCCACAGCGTCTCTATCATGACAGTAATGACAGCCTCTTCTGCCTTACGCACATAAGAGCGATGCGAAGTCAGAAATAGGTTTTTTGCTAGCTGCTGCGTAATGGTTGAGCCACCAGCGGACATTTTGCCCGTTTCTTCATTTTTCTTTTGTGCCGCTTTGATACCTTTAATATCAAAGCCATTGTGCTGGCTAAACGTGGAATCTTCACTCACGATCGCTGCTTGTTTGACAGACTTGGCGATGGCATCGTACTCAGCCCATGTCTGCGTGACCGTGCCACCCGTTAGGCGATGCGTCAACATAAACATGCTGTTGTTAATCGGCTGCGTTTTCCAGATTAGTAGTAGTCCGGTGACCAAAATATGGAATGCGACAACCAATAACATAATAGCCAATAACAGACGTTTGATGAACTTGCCAAAACTTGTCATGCGCGATATCCGAGTGATTAAAAAAGTAATAAGATAATATAGGTCATCTGCTAATAACTAAAACAGCAACTATGAACCAATAGTCCTAAAATAGCTGTCATTGCCTTTTATTAACAGGCAGTCATTAGTAATGACCAGTAGCAGGTCATCTTACCTAATCTCACAATCGCTGTCATTATTTACACCACTTCTTTATCATGTAATGAGCTATAAACAGTATTCACTTTTTATTTAAGGGTTTAAGATAAGTACTTTATAACAAGCATAAAAATAAGAGAATAAATATGCATAATGGTAATAATATAAAAGCACTGCGCGCACGTATTATTGAAGCGAGCCCAAATCTTTGCAGCGCTGAAAGTTCTGATAAGTGGTGGCTACTCGGTACCTCTGGCTGCCATCTGTGTGAAATCGCTGAGCAACTTATGGTGCGCTTTCAAAGCGTACAACCTATTACCTACGAGAATGTCGATATTGCAGACTTTAATGAAGATCTGATGATGGAGTTTGCCACCACCATTCCCGTAATTCTGACGCCATCAAAACGATTAGACTATCCATTTTCAGTCATGGATTTACAGCAACTGTTAGCTCACAACTAACGGCACTTTGTTTTGATGTTATAGAGCTTTTAAATTTCTTATATTAGAATATCTACCGCTAATTTTAGCTAGTATGGTATTTCAATATTTGCTAGACTGCTTTTATATTCTGTTTGGTAAATTGATTATACTAATGCTAATGATTTACTGATCAATAATCTCAACTCTCTAACCTTGCACTCTGTTAAATCATATACATACAATTCTCAGCGAAAGCACCTAAGAGCAACTATTAGGGCGTGTTTAACACGCCTTAATAAATATAGTTAGCTGAATGTAAAACTGTTATGGATTTAAACGCACTACTGGTATAAATTTTACTTGCGTGCTGCGTTCCCAGAGGCTGCGCAAAATTCATCCCAGTAGCGCTATGACATTTTTAGAGTGTATCGACTATAGTAATAACTTAGTATGACTTTAAAACCAGTAAAAAATAAGCTGGTATACACAACAATAAGGACTGTTAATAACAATAAGGACTGTTAATTATGTACACTTTCTTAGCCTTAGCGCCAATTCTCGTTGTATTCATACTACTCATAGTTATGCGCCTGCCAGCTAAGATATCTATGAGTATTGCCTATTTGGTGACAGCTCTGCTAGCCTTTTTCATTTGGCACGCTAGTGGTGCTCAGGTAGCGGCTGCTACTGTTAATGGGATTATTGTGGCACTTACTATTTTATTCATTGTATTCGCAGCTATTTTACTGCTGAATACGCTGAAAGAAAGCGGCGCTCTTGTCGCCATACGTAAGGGCTTTATGGATATTTCACCTGATAGGCGCGTCCAAGCGATCATTGTGGCATGGTTGTTCTGCTCTTTAGTAGAAGGTTCATCAGGATTCGGAACACCATCTGCAGTGGGTGCTCCGCTGTTGTTGGCTTTAGGCTTTCCAGCGATGGCATCGGTCATGGTTATTCTTATCATTCAATCTACACCCGTATCCTTCGGTGCAGTTGGTACGCCTCTACTACTTGGCGTTTGGTCTGGTATTACTGATAAACAAGATTTAGCACAGTCCATTGCCCCTACTACTGCCGAAAATTATTTATTACAGATTACAGCTAACGTAGGCCTTGTACATGCGCTTATTGGGTTTTTGATACCTTTAATTTTAAGTGCTTTTTTGACAAGGTTCTTTGGTGAAAAACGCTCCTTCATAGAAGGGCTTAAAGTATGGCCATTTGCCATTTTTGCAGGTCTTTGCTTTACTATTCCTTATTTTTTGGTTGCTAAATTTCTAGGGCCTGAGTTCCCTTCACTCATTGGCGGTTTCATTGGGTTGTTAATTGTACTTCCCGCTGCTAAGCGTGGTTTTTTGATGCCTAAAGATACTTTTGATTTTGCCCCTCGCGCAAAATGGGACAAAGACTGGCTGGGTACTTTAGACGAGGTAAAATATGATGATTCAGCAACCCCAAAGTTCTCTTTAATTCGTGCATTTTCGCCCTATTTCATTGTGATTGCCTTATTGGTCATAACTCGAGTGATTGCACCACTCAAAGCTTTTCTGGTAGGGGATTTAACAACCATTAGCCTTACTAATCTTTTTGGTACAACAATCTCTAGTAAGATACAGCTCGCCTATTCTCCTGGTAGCATTCTAATTATTACTTCTTTATTATGTATTTTACTGTTCAAAATGAATAGCCAAGCGGTAAAGCGCAGTTGGAGTAACTCGGCAAAGACCATGGTTGCTGCCGCACCAGCTTTGCTATTCTCGGTGCCTATGGTACAAGTATTCATTAATTCAGGCTCAGCCGCTGAAGTCGCTACTGCGCTACCGGCTATGCCAATATTACTGGCTGAAAGTGCTGCCGATGCTTTTCAAAATGCGTGGCCGCTAGTGTCTCCATGGATTGGGGCAATGGGTGCTTTCATCGCCGGTTCAAATACTATTAGCAATATGATGTTTTCATATTTTCAATGGTCAACAGCCAATCAGATCGGACTCAATAGCGACCTTGCAGCACAAATAATAGCCTTGCAAGCTGTGGGTGGTGCGGCTGGTAACATGATTTCGGTGCATAATGTGGTAGCTGCTTGCGCAGTAGTCGGCTTGGTGGATAAAGAAGGCTATGTGATTCGCAAAACACTGCTAGCGATGATTTATTATGTCGTGCAAGCAGGTTTGATCGGTATGGCTATCATCTTCGGTCAAATATGGTGGTGGGCTTTAGCCGTTCTCTGGCCCATAACATTCTTTGGACTGATGTCTTTTTGTGGCAAATTTTCCCGTAGAAAACTGAATGGACGATAATCAGGCAAGCTGACGCTATTAAACTAGATCTAGTAGCGTTAGGTTAAGGTTGCCTTCTAGTTAAAACATAACAGCAATAAGAGATAAACCTATGAAAGACTTAACTAAAATCACCGAAATCGAAGATCTGCGCCGCGTTGCTGAGCGTAAAGTGCCGCGTATGTTCTATGACTATGTCGATTCAGGCTCGTGGACTGAGACCACCTATCGTAATAACGAGACTGACTTTGACCGTATCAAGCTGCGCCAGCGCGTATTGGTCGATATGGATAACCGCAGTCTGGCAACGAGTATGATCGGTGAGCCAGTCAAGATGCCTGTAGCCATCGCCCCAACGGGTTTTACCGGCATGATGTGGGCAGATGGTGAGATACATGCCGCACGCGCCGCTGAAAAATTCGGCGTGCCCTTTTCACTATCGACCATGAGCATTTGCTCTATCGAAGATGTCGCCACTCATACTAGTAAGCCGTTTTGGTTTCAGCTTTATGTCATGCGTGATCAGGACTTTATGGCAAATTTGATTCGCCGTGCCAAAGCAGCAAACTGTTCTGCGTTGATTTTGACTGCGGACTTACAGGTGCTGGGACAACGTCATAAAGACATCAAAAACGGTCTATCCGCACCGCCAAAACCCACATTGGCTAATATTTTAAATTTAATGACCAAGCCAGAATGGTGTCTTAATATGCTCGGCACTAAGCGCCGCACGTTTGGTAATATCGTCGGTCATGCACAAAATGTTGAGGATCTGTCATCACTCTCTGCTTGGACGGCAGAGCAATTCGATCCGCGTCTGAGCTGGGACGATGTGGCGCGTATCAAAGACATGTGGGGCGGTAAACTTATCATAAAAGGTATCATGGAGCCTGAAGATGCTATTATGGCGGCTCGCAGTGGCGCGGATGCCCTAGTCGTCTCAAACCATGGCGGTCGTCAATTGGATGGCGCGTTATCTTCTATCTCTGCCCTCGCAGACATCGTACAGGCAGTACAAGCCGAAAACAGCGATATCGAGGTATGGCTAGACAGTGGCGTTCGCTCTGGTCAAGATGTACTAAAGGCTATCGCATTGGGCGCAAAAGGCACGATGATCGGTCGCGCTTTTCTCTACGGATTGGGAGCGTATGGTGAAGACGGGGTGCGCCGCGCGCTTGAGATTATCTATAAAGAGTGTGATATATCTATGGCATTCTGTGGTCATACCGATATCAATACTGTCACGGATAATATCTTGGTAAAAGGCACGTATGAAAACCTCAAAGTGGGTCGTTTTTAGAGCGGCTGATTGTAGAACAATCAACGTTTAAAACTGGCTATACATAACATAATTTGCTCATACCCTTTATACTGTCTCTATAACTTTTTGATGACAGTTAGCCTTTATGACCATTCAACAATTATTAAAAACAGCGCCCGTCACTACCCTGCTATTAACCAGCTTTATCGGGCTATTTGTCATGCAGCTAGTCACGGGCGTCGATGCCAATAACCCGTCAACTGAAGCGTTAGTTAAATGGGGTGCCAACGCCTTACCCTTAACGATGATGGATGACCCATGGCGCTTGGCCAGTAGTGCGTTTTTGCACATTGGTCTCATGCATCTACTATTTAATGGCTTTGCCATGTATTTCTTTGGGCAGATTGCCGAGCCGATGTTTGGCTCAGCCAAGTTTTTGGCATTGTTTTTGTTGGCAGCCATCGGTGGCAACTTGCTCAATAACTATGTCACATGGCAAAGTATCATAGAAGGAACAGGACAGCCCGGCCTATCAGCGGGAGCTTCTGGTGGTATCATGGGTATCGGTGCGGCGTTACTGATCGCTGCCCTGTTTAAAATATCGGTCAATGGCATGGTACTCAATCTCAAGAGCTTGATCATCATCATGGCGATCAACTTGGTCTATGGGTTTGCCGTACCGGGTATCGATAATGCTGGTCATATCGGCGGCGCGATCACAGGGCTTGTTATTGCCTTAGCTTTTGCGATTGGTTACCGTCAGCGTCTCGCGGTCGCTATGCAAAATGCCGCTATTCAGCAAGCGAAAAGTCTCCACCCTTATCAAACCACCTATCACTACGGTGACCAAGGCAGCCATCAATATAATAGCCAGCACCATGAGACGCTCGATAACTCAGAGCGTTATGGCAGCAGCTCTATCGATCAATCATCTTCCCTCAATACTAATTCGATCAAGCAAAATGCTGAATTGGATAACAATGACTCTAGACTGAATAACCGCGATATGAATACGCCAAATATGCACGGCAGTGATATGAAAAGAATTACTGCTGTAAATTTAGCCTTAAACGACAATGCAACTCACAACACAGTCGAGTCTAAAGACCCTATTAAACCTTCGTTTATTTGGCAACTATTGCCATGGCTTGCGATGCTGATTATTAGTATTTGCTTTGTCTGGTGGTGGCAAGATATTCATCAGCAAATCCTACAAGTGCTAAAAGCCATTGAGTAAATGCTCATACTTATCTATCATTGCTAAATAACTACCAATAACAGCCGAGTTATTTATAGTGAATTCAGTATAAAAACGATACAGTGAGACTGGGATAAATTTTTCGCAGCCTCTGTCTGCGTAGGCACAGCACGCAAGGAAAATTTAGACCAGTTCCACCTTGATATATAATGTATCTGTTTTATTTAGGATTGACTATAGACTAATTATTCACTTTTTGCTCGTTTTTTACCTGACCTTACTACCCCGTTATTTATACTCACTTACGAGACCCAATTATGTCAAAACTTGCAGCGCAACCTCACTTCTCTACGCGAGCCATGCTGAGCACATTAACCGCTACTGCATTACTCAGTGTGTCTGGCATGTCTAATGCCATCCCTTTTCTTAATAAAAACCTACCGACTGACAAAGACGCCGAATTGAGCGTTGGGGTCAATGTCATGGCGGTCAAATCAGCCTATGATCTCGAAGACAGCACTGAAGTGCGTGTGCTACCGGGCATTTTTTATGATAATAATAGGATCTATGCGCGCGGTGCTCAAGCGGGTGTGTACTTGATCAATGATGGGGTCAATCAGCTGTCTGCTTACGCGCAGCTCGCAGGGAATTCGTTTGATCCTGATGATGCTAATGGTGCCCTGCAAGGTCTCGATGAGCGCAAACTATCTGCAGAAGCAGGTATAAGCTACCAGCGTCGCACGCCTATCGGTGCGTTTCGTGGTCAGTTTGCGACCGATGTGTTGGACGAAAGTGGCGGTAATACTGGTCGCTTAACTTACCTTGCCAAAATTACTAGAAACAAGCTGACGGTCTATCCAAGCATCGGCTTTGAGTATCATGACGCGGCCTACAATGAATACTACTATGGCGTCAGTGAAGAAGAGTCAGCGGAAACAGGGGTTGCCGCTTATAAATCAAACTCAAGCTTGAACCCATATATCAGCGTTAGTGCCAACTACGACTTTAATGATAAGTGGGCAGGATTTGCCAATCAGAGCGTGAGCTATGTACCCAATGAGCAATATGATAGCCCCATGGTCGACTCACGTACTGAAGCAGCGACAACGCTTGGTTTGCTTTATAAGTTTTAGGTATTTAGGAAGTTTGGTGTGAAAGATCTGGGCATCTTGTCCAGTTTTTTCACTTTAAAATTAGTGTGTTAATAGTTGAGAAATAAAGAATGACTCCTGAAAGCTTTGAAGGCCATGTCCTATTTCAACGATTAAACTCTATTGAAGAAATCCTCTCTACTGAAGATAGTAAAAGTAAGATAAGTATAGAGAAACTCTCTTTTTTGCAAACTACTTTTTCGTTTATAAACCAAAGAATAAATTTAACTCTTCCTGAATTAGTCCAAATAGCTGAAATGGATGGATTGAGTAGTGAGCTAAACACAGGTGTTACATATATAAATAACTTTTTCGAAACAGAAAATGAGTCGCACTTAAATAATGCAATTAGTCACTTTAATGCTGCTATCAGTAAATCCAAAAGTCTTCCAATACCGGTAAATGATGATAACTTCGATTTTTCGAGAAAAGTTGCTGACTTCGAGAATACTGTAGCAAGTAAATACAAAGGTTTAAAAGAAGAAAAAAATGAACTTGAGAATGAGATAGATAGGCTAAAAAATGAACTAATATCTTACCAAGGTAACATCCAAAAGCTAATTGAACGTATTCAAGGTAAAAGCGAAGAAATTGAAAATCTTAGCTTTAGATTCGAGTCAAGGTTCGACGATGTGAAAACTCAACATGATCAGCAGTTTAGCAATGCTTTGAAGAGCTATAGTTCTAAGATAAAACAATCACAAGATCAGTTCCGAAAAGAGTTCGATGAGCTTAAAAATAACGCGAATAATAAGTCATTAGATTTAGTAAGTAGCCTAGAAACTAAGCATGATGAAGCAAGAACACTCGTAGGTTTAATAGCAAATGTAGGTATAACAGGTAACTATCAAAATATAGCTAATGACCATAAAAAAGATGCAAATCGATGGCGCTGGGTGGCAGTTGCTTTCATGGCAGCATTTTCGATTATTTTACTTATAACAATATGGAATCTAAATGTAGATGGTTTGGCTTGGCAACAAGCCTTAGTAAGGGTGATTGCTGCTATATCCTTATCTTATCCAGCAACTTATGCTGCTCGCGAATCATCTAAGCATCGAAAACTAGAGACAATAAACCGGAACGCTGAGCTGGAGTTGGCTTCAATAAATCCGTTTATTGAAGACTTAGAGCTTGAGACAAAACAAAAAATCAAAGGGGAGCTTGTCGAAAGATATTTTGGAAATAATAATAATCCTGAACATTCAGATGCAAAAGACATTAAAGGGTTAACAATAGAAAATTTTGAAAAGTTAGTAGAACTTATTTCAAAAATCAAGAAATAATATCTCTCTCACCGTGATAATACTTTTTAGTTTTGATTGAAACTGTAGTGATTGCTTTATATAGGCTGGTAGATGAAAACGTAAAGCAGGATAAGTTTTCAAAAAACTCAAGACCAAAAAAAAGACCTTGCCACATTACGTGATAAGGTCTTTTTATTTCTAAATTCTTAGTGGAACAAGTATAACACTGCTACCAGAAAGACGAGTGAAAATTGTACTTATCGTACATTAAGCGAGTCTGACGCCGTAGCAGGTCATTATTTGGTCTACTGCTTACTTAGGATGTACCATATCAGCAGGAATTACCCACTCATCAAACTGCGCTTCAGTTAGTAGCTCTAGCTCAACCGCCACTTGCTTCAAAGTCTTGTTTTCTTTATAAGCCGTCTTAGCGATTTTCGCAGCATTTTCATAACCAACATGACGGTTCAATGACGTTACTAGCATTAGTGAGTTATGCAAGAAATCATCGATTTTGTCTTTTACTGGCTCGATCCCAACGGCACAGTTTTCGTTGAAGCTGTTGCAAGCGTCGCCAAGCAGTTTGATAGACTGTAATAAGTTAAACGCGATAACTGGCTTATAAACGTTTAGCTCAAAGTTACCTGATGCGCCAGCCATGCTGATAGTTGTGTCGTTACCCATGACCTGAGCGACAACCATGGTCATTGCTTCTGACTGAGTTGGGTTAACTTTACCCGGCATGATAGAAGAGCCTGGCTCATTTTCAGGAATCGTCAACTCGCCAAGACCACAACGAGGGCCAGATGCCAACCAACGTACATCGTTAGCGATTTTGTTTAAGCTAGCGGCTAGCGTTTTTAGTGCGCCTGACGCAAATACTTCTGCATCACGAGCAGCTAGTGCTTCAAATTTATTTGGGGATGTGACAAATGGCAAGCCTGTTAGCTCAGCCAATTGCTCAGCTGCTTTTACTGCATAGTCAGGATGGGCGTTTAGACCAGTACCAACCGCTGTGCCGCCTAGTGGCAACTCATATAGACCTTGTAGTGCGTTGTCGATACGAGTCAATGCATGGTCAAGTTGGCTCACATAGCCGCTAAACTCTTGGCCTAGGGTCAAAGGCGTCGCGTCTTGTAAATGCGTACGACCGATTTTTACGATGCTATCGAATTCCTTGGCTTTTTTGTCCAAGGTATCGCGTAGTGCTTGTACCGCTGGGATCAATAAGCTGTTGATTTGACGCGCAGCAGCCACACGAATCGCCGTTGGGAAGCTGTCGTTGGTAGACTGTGCATGGTTGACATGGTCATTTGGGTGAATTGGCGTGTAGCTGCCACGCTCAGAACCAGCGATTTCGTTGGCACGGTTGGCAAGCACTTCATTCATGTTCATGTTTGACTGTGTGCCAGAACCTGTCTGCCATACGACCAATGGGAACTGATCAACCAGACCACCATTGATGATTTCGTCAGCGGCTTGTACGATAAGATCACGCTTGTCGGCATCTAAACGCTCTAGGCTTGCATTAGTAATCGCAGCGGCTTTTTTGACCAGTGCCATCGCTTCAATCATCGGACGCGGCAATGTCTCGCCACCGATTTTGAAGTTTTCGCGGCTACGCTGTGTTTGCGCGCCCCAATAGGCATCAGCTGGGACTTCTACGTTACCCATGGTGTCTTTTTCGGTACGAGTTGCCTGATTCTGTGTCGACATAACTACCCTCTTTGATGGTTTGTTGTTTTATGACTGCTCTAAAAAATGCAACATCTGCTGCACATAAAGGAGAATACGATATAAAGTGGCGTTATGATAGCATGACTAGGACGTGTTGAATATTCACAAATCGCTTTGGTCAATACCTAAAAACGAATGTCTAAAAGCGCCCCTCATCAATCTGATATGTCATTGGATAAGATACCTATGCACTCTGAAACCATGCCCACTGAGTCAAAAATGCTTAACTCACAAGAACCTACGCTAAGTAATCCACCCAGACGGCACTTCACTCGCCAGCGTCGTCAATTAAGTGATGGCGCGCGTAGAAATTTGGCGCAAGCAGCGAGCTTGCATTTGAGCAAATTACAGCAGCGGCTATCAAAAAATGCGCGTATTGGGCTATATTATGATGGATTTGGCGAGCTACCCACTCAGCCACTGCTGGATTGGTGCATATGCTTAGGCTATTCTCCTTATTTACCTGTCGTTGGTTCTCTCGGTCGTACTAGTAATGGCAGTGATGATAAACGGTTGCGTTTTGTGCCTGTTTACCACTCAAAACTAATCAACCTCCCCACTCGCATTCATCAGCTCGGCATGAAACAAAATCATAGCCGCGCTCTATTATGGGCGTCAGAATTAGACGTTATTATCTGTCCGTTAGTCGCGGTAGATAAACACGGTAATCGTATGGGCATGGGTGGCGGTTTTTATGATACGACGCTTAGCAAAAGCTATCGCTCAGGGGCCAAGAAACCATTAAAAATTGGCTGGTGCTATGACTTTCAAGTGGTTGAACAATTAGCGCGTCAGCCGTGGGATGTGCCATTAGATGGCTTAATTACGCCAAACGGCATAAGGTGGTTTTAATGAAAGACGATAAACAATTTGAAAAAGACTCTAGCGCTGCTGATTCCAGTGCAGACAGTGTGGATGAATATTTGCAAAGGTTAGGTAGCGATGACGCTAGAGAGCAACGTTACTACAGTCAAGAGCAGCCGTTTAGCGCTGATGAGATGACACGATTAGTCAATGAAGAACGCTTAAATGAGCTGCTCGCGCAAAGTGATGCGTTTTTGAGCAGCTTGAACGGTGAGATTGAGGATTTTGATGAAGATTGTTAAAAATATAGGCAGTTTGAGCAATTAATAGAAGCGAAAAAAGGCGAGTATAGTGATTGTTTATACTCGCCTCTCCTATCAAACCCAATCATTCAAATCATTTACTACAGCACCATCGCGGCTATCCAACCAAATGCCAGTAGCGGTATATTGTAATGAATAAATGTTGGCACCACGCTATCTCTGATATGGTCATGCTGACCGTCGATGTTTAGACCCGAAGTTGGCCCCAATGTCGAATCTGACGCAGGAGAACCGGCATCACCCAGCGCACCAGCCGTACCTATAATAGCAACGGTTGCCAATGGTGAAAATCCTAACGAGATACACAGCGGCACATAGATCGCAGCCAAAATAGGAATGGTCGAGAAGGACGAGCCGATACCCATGGTCACAATCAAACCAATCAAGAGCATGATAAATGCTGCCATCGCTTTATTACCACCGAACAGTGACGCCGCCCCATCAACGAGTGGCTGAATCTGCTCTGTGGCTTTCATGACTTCAGCAAAACCTTGCGCCGTAATCATGATAAAGCCAATCATCGCCATCAATTTAATACCATCATTAAAGACGCCATCAGCATCACGCCACTTGACCACGCCTGTCGCCATAAACACGCCAAAGCCAAACATCGAGCCAAGTAGTAGCGAATCAGTGTATAGCTGCACGACGAAAGCCGTCACGATAGCAGCCAATGCAATCAGCGTCTTTAGCTTGCTTTGCGACTGAGCGCCAGCGGCTGTTTTACTTAATGCATCGCCTTCTACGACGGCATCATGCGCTTGCTGATCTATCGCAATCTGCTGATACTCGCGCGGCTTACGGTAGCTTATAAATACCGCGACCAGCAGACCAATTAGCATACCCAATGCAGGAATCGCCATAGCCTTCACCACAGAAATATTGGCAACATCAATGCCCGCTTCACCGACGTTTTTTAGCATAATTTGATTGAGGTAAATATCACCAAACCCATACGGTATAAACATATAGGTGGTGACCAGTCCAAAGGTAATCAGACAGGCAATCAGGCGTCTATCAATCTGCATACGGTTGAACGCCAAAAGCAGTGGCGGTACCAGCAGTGGAATAAAGGCAATATGAATGGGGATTAGGTTTTGGCTAAAGCAGCTCATGGTAATAAGACCTGCAAACAGCATGTACTTAATCATGCCACTCGTGCCCGCGGCATCAATGCGTCTAATCACTGTCCCTGCCAATGACTGCGGCAATCCCGAGTGCGCGATCGCTACCGCAAACGCCCCTAGCAAGGCATAAGATAGCGCAATCTGTGCGCCATTACGGATACCTTCTTGGAAGGCATTTAACGTATCGGTAATACCCAGACCTGCTAATAATCCACCTGCCAGCGCCCCGATTAATAAACTGAGCACCACGTGCACGCGCGAAAGTGACAGTCCTAGCATAATAATAACTGCCAGCAGTACCGCATTGATGGCCATGTATTGCCCCTTGCTCTTTATAACTTGGTCTCATTGAGACTGATGAATAGTGACACTGATGAATAGCGCTATGATGTCTAAAATACTGCCCTAACAGCCCCTGTTTTTAGACGGGCGTCAGTTTACCTTATTTTGGGTATAAAGCCCATGCATAGAACCGATTAGACACCCGCATCTCACACACGCTCTCGCTATCTAATGGTGATATTTTACTTATTTAATCCAGACACAGCATTTTTAATCCAACTTTTTAATCCAGACACAGCATTTTTAATCCAACTTTTTAATCCAATAACCGCATTGAAACGTCGGCGTTTGTCGCACTATTTAACAAAGATAACTGTGCATCTTTGCCAATGAGACTTGCAATTTTATATGCGGACACCATTTATCTAGACATGAACCACGAACTTGACTTTACAAGTCTGGGGAACGAGGAAAAATATATGAGTGAACATAAAATAACCCAAGACAATATCGACATTGATGTTGATGTTTCAACGACTGACGTAGAAAACAATGAGGTAGACACCTCGTCAACTGATACACGAGAAGCAGCAACAATTGATGTCAAAGATACTGATCTTGATGACAGTACGCTTACTGATACTGACAACAAAAAAGCAAGCGATGATCAAGATGAAAACTACTTGCCACTCTTGGCATTGCGAGATGTGGTTGTCTATCCGCACATGCAGATTGCCTTATTTGTGGGACGCGCGCCATCGGTCAAAGCCGTTGAGCTGGCACAAGCTGAGTATGGCAACAAAGTACTGGTCGTCGCCCAAAAAGACTCATTGACCGAAGACATTGATCAAGACAACTTGTATCAATACGGTACGGTGTGCCGCATCGTCAGCACCATGCCGCATGACAGCGATGAGAACTGCATCAAAGTACTCATCGAAGGTCAATATCGCGCCCGTGTCGACAATATCGAAAGTCATGACGACTTATTGATGGCGAGATTTGAGCGTGCTGATCTTGATGTCAGCATGGATGAGAGCCAGAAGAAAAACACTATTCAGGCGTTGACCACCCTGTTTGAAGGCTATGCGGATGCGCGTCTGCGTAATGCCCGTGAGCTGACCCGCGTGGCGAAGCGTATCGATGATTTGCTTGAGCTTGTGTACTTTATCTCAACTCGCGTCTCGATGGATCTTGATGTCAAGCAATCGTTCTTAGAAGAAAACGATATCAAAACGCATATCAACACCTTGACGGAATATCTGGTCAAGCAAAGTGCTGAGCAAAATATCGAGCAAGATATTCAAGATGCGGTCCGTCAGCAGATGGAAGACAATCAGCGCGAATACTTCTTAAACGAAAAGATGAAAGCGATCAAAAACGAGCTATCAGATCTCAATGATGGCGCGTTTGATGGCGAAGATGATGTCGCTGAGCTAGAGCAGCGTCTCGAAGATGCTGACTTGCCAGACGATGTGCGCAAAAAAGCGGAGCAAGAGTTTAAAAAGCTCAAAATGATGCCACCTGCTTCATCAGAGTCGTCAGTGGTACGCAACTATATTGAGTGGATTTTGGATACGCCGTGGAATGCGACGACCAAAGTTTCGATCAATCTTGATAAAGCCAAAACGGTGCTGGACGAAGATCATTATGGCTTACAAGATGTCAAAGACCGCATCTTAGAATATCTCGCCGTACAATCACGCGTGAAAAAACTGCGTGGCCCGATTCTGTGTCTCGTCGGTCCTCCAGGTGTGGGTAAAACTTCATTAGGTGAGTCGATTGCTCGTGCAACGGGTCGTAAATTTGTCCGTATGGCACTGGGCGGCGTACGTGATGAAGCGGAAATTCGTGGTCATCGCCGTACTTATATCGGTGCGATGCCGGGTAAAATCGTTCAGTCATTGGCAAAAGTAGAAGTCAAAAACCCACTGTTCTTATTGGATGAAATCGATAAGATGGCGCAAGACTTCCGCGGTGATCCAGCATCAGCATTGCTCGAAGTATTGGACCCTTCACAGAACGATACCTTTAACGACCATTATTTAGATATGGACTTAGACTTGTCGCAAGTGATGTTCATCTGTACGGCTAACAGCATGGATATTCCACCTGCGCTACTTGACCGTATGGAAGTCATTCGTCTGCCGGGTTATACCGAAGAAGAAAAAGTCAATATCGCGCAGAAATACCTCGTACCAAAAGCGATTAAGAATAATGGCCTTAAAGAAGGTGAAATTGAAATCGTTGAAGCGGCCCTACACAGTATCGTACGAAGCTATACGCGTGAAGCGGGTGTGCGTAACCTTGAGCGTGAAGTCAATAAAATCTGCCGCAAAGTCGTTCGCGGTTCGGTTGAAACTCATGGCGCACGTGCTCCGAAAAAAGCGGAACGTCAGCTAGTGACCGTCGATGACAAGAACATCGATGACTATCTAGGTGTGCATCAGTATGACTACGGTCTGGCGGAAGAAGAGCCTGAGATTGGTCGTATCACTGGTCTTGCGTGGACACAAGTGGGCGGCGAGCTACTTACTATTGAAGCGGTCGCTATGAAAGGTAAAGGTGAGCTTAGCTTCACCGGCTCACTTGGCGATGTGATGAAAGAGTCGATTCGTGCGGCGATGAGTGTGGTGCGTGCTCGCGGTGACAGTCTTGGCATTGACTATGAGACAGTCAAAACCACAGATATCCATGTGCACATGCCAGAAGGCGCCACGCCAAAAGACGGTCCTTCTGCTGGTGGTGCATTGACGACAGCACTGGTCTCTGCCTTGACAGGTATTGCCATTCGTCCAGATATCGCCATGACAGGTGAGATCACCTTGCGCGGCAAAATCCTACGTATCGGTGGTCTCAAAGAGAAGCTACTGGCAGCGCATCGCGGCGGCATCAAGCATGTCTTGATTCCAGAAAGTAATGAGCGTGATTTGGCCGATATCCCTGATAATGTCAAAGAAGGCTTGACTATTCAGCCAGTTGCGACGATCGAAGAGATTTTAAAGGTTGCTTTGGTAGATATGCCAAAACCGCTCAAGCCTGCAAAAGTGACGGTTGATAAAACGGCAGGCAAAGCGCTACACAACTAATTACGTATTCGTTATTTAAATTCTCAAAAACCAAGAGCTGCTCATCACTATGATGGGCGGCTTTTTTTTGGCAATAATAAACAACAATCTTTCTAGAGCCTTGTGCTATATTTTAGACAAATGTTTATTTATTGGAAAATTATAATGTCAAATAATTTACGGATGCCTTTAGCGATAATAAGCGCCTTATTACCTCTCTCCCTACTAGGTTGCCAAACAAACAGCCTTAATCATTCAGCGCAAACCAGTACCGTCATTGACGATAAAAACTGGTCAGCGGCTACCCTCAAACCCAGACTGTTTCAAACCATCACAGGCTATAACTGGCAATTAACACAGGTTAGTAATGATAAAGGAAAACTCACACGCCTCAACCTTCAGCCGCCGCTAATGATGGACGTTCGCCCAGACCTGTTAACCTTTGATGACGGCTGTTACCGATACATCGTGTCCTTTGATATGTGGCTGCCTCTACCTTATCCTTATACACAAGCATCAATACAAGATACAACTAAATCACCAGTCACGGCTGCTGACTGCACTGCGATATATCAAGCAACTACCCAAGATTGGCGCGGTAATACAATCATCCCTAGCGATACAGCACATCTATTAAACGCAACTTTTAAGCCTTATGCAGGAATGAATTTTACATTTGTTCCCGCGCTGCCTCAGTCAGTACATGCTACCAAAACCTTAGAAAAACAGCTGGCTTTAAAGACGGATAAGGGCAAAACCCTAATATTTTCGGGCACGCCCAAGCCTGAACATCCCATAACTGGCATACTACTCACCAATGAATTATTAGAGGGCTATCGTTGGCAACTGTTACAAGTGACTGACAAAACAGGCGCCGTCATGAGCGAGTTTACGCAGACAGAAAAGCCCATCACCCTTTCCTATGGTTTGGATAACTATAGTGGCGATGAAAGTGACGAAAAAAATGGTTTTGAGTCAGGTATATATGGGCAAAGCTTTGGTATCTCTGTTGGCCGCAACGGCGTTAGTGGGCCTTACACCCTCTCTATCAATCAGAATTTGCTCACTGGCAGCTTTCCTTCCACAATGATGAGCTGCGGTGACACTATTGATGACATTGAGTCACGGCTTCGACGTATGATGGCCTATAGCACGAGTCGACTGATCTTAACGCACGCGGATAATAAGGCAAAGGCAACTATAGAGCAGTCAGAGCAAAACTACTTACTCACCCAAACGCTAGATTCTGGCGAGATGTTGGTTTGGAAAAATATCAAAAAAAATAAATAAGCCATTCAACACTGAAAAAAGGACACCCTCATGAAAAAACTGATGCTCGCCAGCGCGTTATTTTGCAGTACTGTGCTTGCCATATCAGGCTGTCAGTCGATGAGTAAAAATACCGTATCCGTAGCGTACAGTACCACACAAGCCGATACGCTCGATATTCCAAAGAATCAAGTCATGCAATGGAGTAGTGGCTACAACTGGCAACTGTCAGAAGTGACGCGAGATGATGGTCAGCTTATCCCTATCCAAAGTACGAACCCCATACGTTTGGCTATTGATCCAGGTAGACTGCATTTTTATCAGGGCTGTACGCACGATAAAATCGACCTATTCTCTGGTGCACCCCCATTAAGTTATAGCAGCTATATTGTACAGCTACCTGCGACCTGTACGAACAGCAGTACTGATGACTATAATATTCGCACGTTGTTTGAGGACTATGGTACGTATATGTTTGGGATTAAGTTACTACCTACAATATCCCTAACGGCACAGGACGATACCACAGCCTCGCCAAAGCGCCTTGCACTGACTATGGAAAACGGCAACCAACTTATCTTTACAGGGATGGCAAAACCGCTACTTTCACCACCGATAGGGTTACCAATCAGTACTAAACTGCTAGCGAACTATAAGTGGCATTTGGAAAGCGCGGTTGCCAATCATTATGACGAGCAAGGAAAACTGATGAATAGAGAACCGATTAGTGATTTTTATCATCCTGATTATCCCATTTCATTCGAGATTTTTAGTCAACCTGAAAATTCAATCATCTCTTTTGGTTCGAATTGCAATGGCTCTGGTGCACCTTATTTTCTACTTGACGATAATACGCTAAAGGTTGGCATGATTATCAGCACAATGATGGGCTGCGGCGAAACAGGCAATCGCATTGAAACCACGCTATTTAACTTTATGCAGGAAAGCAGCAGCACCCTGACGTTAAGTATGCAGCTACAATCAGCAACAGGTAATACAGGCGATTATCCACATTATAACCTGCTGCAAACCATGGCAACAGGCGAAACCTTAATTTGGAAAAATGAGCCAAAGAAAATTCCTTAATACATTTTCAAACCCATACGTTACTTACATTTATTAACCGATTGTTGCGCATTTAATGAATAACTATAGGGTTTGCTTGGCTATACTGATGATGATGTTAACGAATATCGATACGCGCTCTAACAGAACAATAAATACAGATATTTGTGACTTTAACCACGTTCTAAATAATGAATAAAATAACTGGAGATAATAATGAATAAGACAATGCTTGCAAGTGCCCTACTATGCGGATCAGCGTTAGCCATGACTGGTTGCCAAACGGTCGAAGGTCAAATGCAAACAGGCAATCCTGTCAATCAGCCAGCACTAAAATCTACCATCAAAGCGGTGAGCGGTGATAAGAACGAAGTCGGACAGATGTTCCTGCGTCCTGTCGATGGCGGTGTACAAGTCTACGGTAAGCTCATGAATCTACAGCCGGGCCAAACGGTTGCACTACATATTCATGAGACAGGTAGCTGTGCTGATATGGGTAAAGCGGCAGGCGGTCACTTCAATCCTGATAACAAACCACACTCTAATCCCGATGACATGAATGGTCATGCAGGTGACCTACCTAACCTGACAGCAAACGAAGATGGTGTCGCTACTATCAATTATGTAAACAAAAAAATCACTGCTGATGAAGCCGGTAAGTATAGTGCGAATCGCCTAGCCTTTATCGTCCATGCAGGCGCAGATGATTACACCAGCCAGCCTTCAGGCGCATCAGGCGATCGCGTTGCTTGTGGTATTATTGAAAAGAATTAATAGCGTCTAAACTTAGCTATTATTGATAGCATAAAAAAACCTCTTAGCATCTAAGAGGTTTTTTTATGACCGGTAGAAAAGTGGTTACTCTTCTACCCACTCGCCTTTACGCCAGTACACACCCCAACGGGTGGCCTTGCCGTTTTTCTCAGAGCCGATGTACTGCTCTTTTTTCTTACGTGACCAACGTAATATAGTTGGGTTACCATCTGGATCTTCATCTGGTCCCTCAAACAGATATTGGAACTTGTCGTCCATCTTGTCTTTTATTTCACGTAGCTCAGCAAGCTTGGGCGCACGAGTCTCGCGCACCTTTGGAAATTTAGAGGCCGCAAGGAACATGCCAGCCGCGCCTTCACGCAAAATGAAGTAATCATCATGCTTGGTTGATTTTAGCTCTGGTAGATGAATAGGATCCATACGCGGCGGTGCTGCTTCGCCTGTTTTTAGCACCTTGCGGGTGTTATCGCATTTCTGACAAGCAAAGTATGGGCCAAAGCGACCTGTCTTTAGCTCCATTTGTCCATCGCACTTGTCACAGTCGATGGTTGGCGCATCTGAGCCTGGTACTTCAAACTTACCTTCTTCTAGAATATAACCGTCACAATCAGGGTTATTACCGCAGATGTGTAGCTTGAGACCACCATCGACGATATAACCATTCATGGCGGTGCCGCATTTCGGGCAGCGTTTTTTCTCCATCAAATCTTTGACTTCTGCCGCTTCGTCATCACCTTCTGCATCATCTAAGTTGGCAAACGCTTCGACTGGCATTAGATTTTTGGTGCCTTTACAGCGCTCTTTCGGCGGCAAGTTATAGCCAGTACAGCCCAAGAATACGCCTGTTGAGCCTGTACGCAGCTGCATCGGACGATCGCAAATATCGCAATGCACATCTGGCACATCGGTTGGATCATTCGGACGCATACCATCTTTGCCTTTGGCATGCTCAAGGGTGGTTTTGAACTCACCATAGAAATTATCGAGCACGTCTTTCCAATCTTGCTCACCCTCTGCGACATGATCGAGCTTGTCCTCAAGCGCAGCAGTAAAGGTATAATCCATCAAGTCTGGGAAGCTGGCTGTCAATCTATCGGTGACGATATCGCCCATTTTTTCAGCAAATAGTCGCTTGTTCTCAAGCTTCACATAACCACGATCTTGAATGGTCGAGATAATTGAGGCATAAGTCGATGGACGACCGATACCTTTTTTCTCAAGCTCTTTGACTAGGCTTGCTTCAGTATAGCGAGGCGCAGGTTTGGTAAAGTGCTGACTTGGATCAAGTTTATCTAAGTTTAATTTGTCGCCTTTTTTGACATCAGGCAATAACGTATCGTCAGTCTTAGCTGGTGGCATCACTTTTGTGTAGCCATCAAACACCATAGTACGGCCACGTGCTTTTAGCTCGATATCGCTTGCACCGACAAACAGGTTCACTGATAGATATTTGGCAGGCAACATCTGACACGCCACAAACTGACGCCAGATTAGCTCATATAGACGTATCGCATCACGCTCAACGCCTTTTAGTTGCGTTGATTTCATATTGACATTAGAAGGACGAATCGCTTCATGCGCCTCTTGTGCGCCTTGCTTATTGCCATAGAAATTTGGCTTTTCTGGCACGTATTTTGCGCCATAGCTGTCTTCGATATGACCTCGAACAGCAGCAAGAGCATCGCCAGACAAGAACGTCGAATCGGTACGCATATAAGTAATATGACCCGCTTCGTATAGACGCTGCGCCAAAATCATGGTCTTTTTAACAGAAAATCCCAAGCGCGTACTAGCCGCTTGTTGCAAGGTCGAGGTAATAAAGGGCGCACTTGGACGTGACTGGGTTGGCTTCTCTTCACGCTCTTTGACAATAAAATCGCTTGCTTTGAGTATCTCTAAGACTTTATCGGTCTGCTCTTTATTGCCAAGCTTTAGCGTTTTGCCGCCTTGCTTGATCGCCTCTAAACGGATACTGATTTGCTCCGCATCTGAGGCTTTTTTGGTTTTATCATGAGCGACATGTGTATCTGCATGGATTTGCCAGTATTCTTCTGGAATAAAGGCGCGAATTTCATGCTCACGCTCAACGACCAAGCGCATAGCGACTGACTGCACACGGCCTGCTGACAGACCGCGAGCAACCTTTTGCCATAGCAGCGGCGACACCATAAAACCGACCACACGATCCAAGAATCTGCGCGCTTGCTGAGCATTGACGCGATCGATATCAAGCTTTGAGGGTTGTTTAAAGGCATTTTGGATGGCTGATTTGGTAATCTCATTAAAGACCACACGTTGATACTTGCTATCAGGCCCACCGATAACTTCTTTTAGATGCCAAGCGATCGCTTCCCCTTCTCTATCCATATCCGTTGCCAGATAGATTTTGTCAGCGTCTTTGGCCAGTGCTTTGAGCTCTTTGATGACCTTGGTTTTGTTTGGTAGTACTTCATAGACCGCCGCCCAGTCGTGTTCTGGATCTACGCCCATGCGGCGTACCAGTGCTTGCTGTGCTTTTTCTTCTTTTGTCAGGCTGTCATCTTTTTTGGTCGTGGTTGCTTTTTTTGCGCTTTTATTTGCACTAACTGGTAAATCACGGACATGACCGATGCTCGAGCGTACGATAAAATCATCACCGAGATATTTATTAATGGTTTTTGCTTTGGCTGGTGATTCTACAATCACCAAAGACTTGCCCTTTGGGCTGTCAGCAGCTGATGCTGCGGTTTTTTTGGTTGTGGTTTTTGCCATATTTGACGACACCATAATATAAGTGATTAAAAGTATAAGTAGATTGAAAGTAACATTACAGTCAGCAGTAAAGTGATTTATAGTAATAATGGCTGCTGATAAAAAAGGTTATAAAACAAATTATAACCATAAAATAAAGATATAGTTATAAAGACGTTACACTGCTAAGCGTTAAACTGTCAACTTTAAATAAATTGAATATGAAAAACTACTTGCATATCGCCCTTTAATGGAGACAAAAAAGCGCTTTACTAGCCTTTCACATCTTTTTGCATTTGTATCGCCCACTTCTCAAGATTTGCTTTGAGCACTAACAGATCTGCCTCAATCCGTTGCTGATGATACGTGGGATTAGAGTTTGGGCGCACGTAAGCAATGTCTTCCCAATAGATGATAATGCTATTTGCCTTGGTCATCAGCCCTTTAACAAACGGCTCAATGCTCACTGGTAGCTCTAATGGCGCTTTGTCCAAGCTAAAATCGGTTTTTTTCACCGTCACATTATTGCTGCTTTGCGTAGAGCGAATGGCACTTGGAATATGGAGTGTTTTTGCATCATCGCTGGTATCAACAAAACTGCTATCTGGTCGCCATTGTCCATCGATCACTTGATAGCGTGTGTGCGGCAGTTTGGTCTCTTCTAATATCAGACAATACTGTCCAAGCATACCGCGGCCATATTCATTATCACGACCTTTGATCCAATCAGGGCAAGCAACGAGCTTTGGATTAAGCTGCAAACGGCGTGCGGTCATACGCAGCTTGTCTAAACGCTGATCGATACCATTCGGTTTGAGCGCCATCATACTCCCTAAGACGAATAGTACAATGATAACGCCAATCAATGTTCCCATGATGCTCTGGCCTTTTAACTAAATAAAAATGATGCTAAACAATATCAATATAACTGCCACGGCTGATAACCGCTGTCTACGCTAACAGTAAAAATAACGGCTTTATAAATAACTATCCTATAAATCGTTAACGTGAACTGGCTGCTACTCACATGACAGATAACGATATAGCAAGACTTATAATGAGCTCGAACCCGCAAAAATCAAGCACTGCCACTCAACTACTATTCAAAAATTGGCTGTATGGCTCACTCTTTATTTGTCAGTTATACTGTTAAATCAGACATTTAGCGTGCCTAATCATCAGTAGCATAGCCACATACAAAAACCAGATACAAAAAGTGGTCGGCGTAAAAAAGTGCTATGATAAACCATAATTTTAAACGCGCGCAGGTTTATTATGAATTATCTTATTAAGTCAAACTCATCAAGCGCTTATATCGCTAGCAAGCTGACAGGTAAACTCCTGAGCAACACTGGCATAAGCTTATCATTACTTGGCGCAATCGTGCTAACAGTGTCAGGCTGTGCCACTACCCAAAGCCTGACCCCGCAGCAATGTCAAAGCAGTAACTGGCAAGAAGTCGGTTATGCCGATGGTCTACAAGGTCGTTCAGGGGCTTACTTCGGGCACTATACCAACAGCTGCGCCAGTGTCGGCGGCGCCAGTCCTAACCGCATACAGTGGGAGCAAGGACGACAGCAAGGTCTCAAAAACTACTGTACCGAGCTGAATGCTTATAAGCTCGGTCGCGAAGGCTATGACTGGCAGCCAGTCTGTCCATTAGAAGGTATTGAGAAATTAGAAGAAGCTTACTCTCAAGGACGCTACTACTATATCCGTCAGCGCGATCTGGATTACTTGCGCTCGCCTTATCCGTTTGGTTACGGACATCTGGGCTTTGGCTACCGTCCATTTGGCTATGGCTGGTAAAAAGAAAACCTCAGTGATGACTTAATTTGAGGTTTAAGTCGTCACTGAGGTCGGAGAAAAGCTTATTATTTTAATCGTTCTTATTATTGTTATGACGCTCGTGCTATTCATTGGCTTATTGATTTATATCGCCAATTTTTTGCTGTAACGGACGTTACATTTCGCTACTTATTACTACTTAATACTTACTACCGTTTATCGCTATTATTCATTGACAAAGGCAATCTTGGTGAGTCCTGCTTGACTGGCAGCCGCCAAGACCTGAGCAACCGTATCATACTTACCTTCTTTATCGGCGCGCAGTTGCACTGAAGGATCTTTGCCGGTTGCGCCTTGCTCTTGCAGACGCGCCTCTAGCGCTTCCATGCTGATGGGATCGCTGTCCCAAAATATACCCGCGTCTTTATCAATACTGATTTGAATGGCTTCTGGCGGGGTTTGATTGACCTCAGCATTAGTCTTTGGCAAGTCTAAAGGAACCGTCGGATTCAGCACGGTCGCTGTCAATAAAAAGATAATCATCAATACCAGCATGATATCGATAAGCGGAATGAGGTTCATCTCATTCATACCTTGAACGTCATCATCACCCAGTTGAAATGCCATAATTATTCTCAATACTTGTGTTTATTGTCATGCCGCCAAGAGGTGCTTTTTTATTCTGCCACAGAGCTGCTGTAGTGGCGCGCTTGCTGCGTGTCTACTGCTGCATCGGTAGTATTTGAGCGATTGCCTTTAACCGCCTGCACCGGTGTTGCGCCCGCATTCGGGCTAGTAGACGATGGCACAGGCTCAGCAGACTCGGACAACAGATCATGTGCTCTATCATTGGCTTGATACATCACACGGCGATTGATACGTACTGCTAGGTTGTAAAACACCACAGCTGGAATAGCCACAGCGATACCAAGACCTGTCATAATTAGTGCCTCACCAACGGGGCCTGCCACTTGTCCCAATCCTGCCTGTCCACTCATACCAATATTATGCAGCGCGTGGAAAATGCCCCACACCGTACCAAATAAGCCGATAAATGGCGCGATCGCTGCCGTCGTTCCAAGAATAGGTAAGCCGCGCTCGCTGGCAAAACGGTAGCGCCCTATGTGCTTGAGTAACGTCTGTTCAGTGACCAAACGACGAGCGGCAGCATCGGAGCCGACCAAATCGGCCTGCTTTGCTTGTAGTTGTTGACTCAAGTCATCTGCCACACTGGTCGCCAGTTTGCGACTTTGCAATACGCGGACGATACCTGTCACCCAAGAGAGAATAGATAACGCAAGTAACAAAAAGAATAACGTCTTTGTCACCATGTCGCTGATCTGCCAGTATTGCATAAAGTCCATATCAGACTCCTTAATGTTTTATGCCATCACATGCTACTAAAATGAGTATCATGCCTTGTCTTATTATGAAAGATTATCAATAAATACGTTGTTATAAAATATAAATACTTAAGGAACCGCATAGCTGATCGGCAAGGTCACATTGCCCACTACTGGTGCGCCATTCTTGGTAAAGGGTTTGAACTTGCCAGAGCGTACTTGACGCTGGGCTTCTTTATCCAGCAAAGTATTGCCTGAAGACTGCGCCACTCGCACGCTATCGATACCACCTTGTTTATTGACACGCAATACCAATACCATGTTGAGCGTATCACCTGAACGCGCTCTACGTGCCGCACGATCAGGAAAGCTAAAGTTTGGCGCAGAGGCCCAATTGGCAGCGCTCGCAGTAAAGCTCACAGGCTCATTACTCTGTGCTCGAGCAGCAGCTTCCGCAGCTGCTTCTCTAGCGGCTTGTGCTTGGGCGGCGGCTTCTCTAGCAGCTTTTGCTTGTGCCGCAGCCTTAGCATCCGCGACTCTTTTAGCTTCTTGCGCTGCTCTGTCTTGTGCTTCTTGAGCGGCTTTTTCGGCTCGAGCAGCAGCCTCTTTGCGCTGTTCATCAGCAGCCGATGTATCAACTATCGGTTCTGGGCTGATCTTTTTGGGTGCTGCTTCTTTTGGTACAGGCTTTTGACTACTCTCAGTAGATGTTTTTTCGGTTGCGATGATTGGCGGTGTTTCAGATACTTTTTTCACCACAGGCTTCGCTGGTTCTATAGGTGTCTTAACACGCTTCTTAGGCGGTGGCTCTGCTTTTGGCTTTTGTACAGGCTTAGGTTGCACTTCTTTTTTGACGGTGACCTTTTTGACCTGCTGCACAGGTTCTTTCGTTTCTACTTTCGCTACTGCATTATTAGCAGGTAACGTCACAAACTCTATTTCGACAGGCGTGATATCTTCTTTTGGCGCAGGCTGTGGTTTGGGCGTTTCGATCACCGCCAAGGCGACTGCGGTGAGTACATGCAGCCCTACTACTACGAGAAGAGATAGCAGTATCAATCTGGTTGGTGGTGTGTCTAAATCCGTTGAACTCATAACAGCCTAATGTTTATTATCCGAGGTGGAATGGCGTTGATAATAATGCAAACGATAATTATTATCAATAATAATTTATAATATTTTCTTTGCTTTGTGAACTCATTGCCTCTTATCTCTGACAGATGTCCTATAACTATTGAGCATTACTGCCATCTCGCCCGTATTTAGCTCGCTTTTTTAATAAGTCTTTTAGATAAATACTTATCGCCAATAAAAATCATTATCATTATTATTGATAATGAGTCTCAACTACTTTATCATAACGGCTGTTTGGTTTTTCCGTATCATGATCAAAAACTGATGCGCATAAAAATATCCAAACCATAAAACGCTCAACCCAAAAGAATAAGGCTAGAGAGTAAAACTGACAGGCGCTCTATCAGCACGCCTTTGATATGAGCAATACTCTGCTCAGCTGCTCTCATCATTTTCTATTTTTATTGTGCTATCTGTGCAGTTGTCTTATTAACAGACTGCTTAAACATTCTGATATACCGAGTCCCTTATGTCTACTACCCCATTATCACACCGTCGTACTAATCCTATTTTTAAACGTCCATTATTGGCTACTATGATGACAGCTTTAATCGCTGCTATCAGTGTGACAGGTTGTAGCTCACCTGAGTCTGAATCAGCTGATGCTACAGCCACCAATCAAACGGCCAATGAGTCGTCAAACGTGGCCAACCATGATGCCGTCTCTGCTGAAAAAATCACGGTAAATACAGTCAAAGGCGATATAGCGCTGCCTATAAACCCTTCTCCGCTTGTCGTTTACGATATGACCTTGATGCAAGATTTGGCGGCACTAGACGTGGCTGTTGACGGTATGCCAGGCAGTTTGCTGTTAGACAATTTACACTCAAAAACCCAGCCTGAACCAAAAGCGGTCGGCACTGTGTTTGAGCCAGATCTTGAAGCATTAAACGCCATGCAACCACAAGCAATCTTGGTGGGCTCACGCATGGCAGAAAAGTATAATGAGCTGTCAAACATCGCGCCGACGTTGGATATGTCTATCGACACGGCTAATATTTATGAGTCGAGTAAGCAGCGTTTGCATGATTTGGGTGCGTTGTTTGGCAAAAGCGATCAGGCCGCTAGATTGCAACAAGACATAGATACGCTTATTGACGAGACAAAGGGTGTCACTAAAGATAAAGGCACTGGTCTGGTCGTTATGGTTAATGGCAATAAAATGTCAGCATATGGCGATAAATCTCGTTATGGGTTTATCCATACGGTGCTAGATGTGCCAATGGCAGATAAGCAAATTGCCGATGCCCCTCATGGACAGCCGGTCTCTTTTGAATATATCCAAAAAGCCAACCCAGACTGGTTGTTTGTTATCGATCGCAGCGCCGCGATTGGTGAAGATGGTATCGGTGCCAAAGCCGTATTGGACAATCCGCTGGTCGCGCAAACCAACGCTTGGAGCAAGCAGCAAGTGGTTTATCTAAGCCCAGACTCTTACCTAGCGTTTGGTGGCTATTACCAATGGATGCAGGATCTCACAACGATTAAAGATGCCTTTGCTAACGCTAAATAACGTCGTTCTCTATACAAACGATTATTGCACAAGTAGGTAATTATTACCGTTAACCTTGCTCATTTTTAAGCCAATAAAGATTATGTCGTTATTTTCACACCGTGCTCGTGCTAGGCTCAAACCTAACGCTTCTCTGCCAGTATCAAATTGGCAAGGAAGCGCTAGCCATACTTTAGGCTCGAAATATCGACGTGCTGCCATACCACCGTGGTTAATCAACACCGCAAGCCTCATTATCATGGGGCTTTTGGTGTTATTGAGCTTATCTATTGGTGTGGCTGACTTTTCGTGGTCGGGTATCTTACAAAGTATCATTAGTCATAGTGCAAATTCTGATAGCTCGCTACTACTGGTCAGCCGTATCCCGCGCACCGTTGCGATTATTTTGACGGGCATTGCGATGGCAGTGGCAGGAATGATCATCCAAGTGGTGCTCAAAAATCGCTTTGTCGAGCCGTCCATGGTCGGTGCTACCCAAAGCGCCGCGCTCGGTTTGCTGGTGGTCAGTCTGCTATTTCCTGCCAGTGCGCTCATTGTGAAGATGAGCGTAGCGACCATTGCAGCCATGCTGGGTATGATGCTCTTTATGCTGCTCATTCACCGTATTCCGCCGACTGATTTTTTGATGGTTCCACTGATTGGTATTGTCTTCGGCGGCATTATCGAAGCAGTCACTACCTTTATCGCCTATCAAACCGAATCGCTACAGATGCTCAGCGTGTGGCAGTTTGGGGATTTCTCAGGCGTCTTGGCAGGTCGTTATGAGCTGCTGTGGCTCACGGGCGCGCTGTGTGTACTCGCCTATATCATCGCCGATAAGCTAACCATCGTTGGTTTGGGTGACAATATCGCCTTGAACTTAGGTATTAGTAAGCGCCAAGTCACGTGGATTGGCGTGGGTATGGTAGCCATGATGAGTGCCGTTGTCGTCGTGACGGTCGGTATGATTCCTTTTATTGGCCTCGTCGTGCCAAACATTGTGAGCCGATTGATGGGAGATAAGTTGCGTCGTAGCTTGCCTGCAGTCGCGCTACTTGGTGCTTCGGCAGTATTGCTGTGCGATATTATCGGTCGCTCGATTCGCTATCCATTTGAAGTGCCTGTTGCCACCGTATTTGGCGTGGTGGGTACAGTGCTGTTTTTATGGCTATTATTGCGCGCGCCAGCTGAGCAATAAGACTAAGCAGTAAAGCTGAATAATAAAACAGCAATCTTTAATCGATTAACCACTCACTTACCGTCGTTCATTTTTTGCCTTATTTAGATAAGCTTGGCATCATAGGATTTATTTATGTTCTCATCAACTAAGCTTACTGCCACAAAGGCTCGTTCTACCCAAACCAACACAGCGATAGATAACTCATCTGCAGCAGATGGTCAGTATTCAGCTGCTGCCCAAGGTCAGTTGGCAAAGCTTTGGGCATGGATAGCTGCGCATCCAAAGTCCATTGCAGCTATTATTCTACTGATCTCGATGACCTTGTTTATGACACTCAATGTCAATGGCTATTGGGACTTTGCGCTACCGCTACGCGGCAAAAAACTGCTGGCACTGATGGTGGTTGGCTATGCGATTGGCGTGTCGACGTTATTGTTTCAAACGTTGACTCACAATCCAATTCTAACGCCCTCCCTACTCGGGTTTGATTCGCTCTATGTTTTGCTACAGAGCTTACTGGTTTTCTTTTTAGGGGCGATTAGTTTTACCAGTCTCGATCCTATTGCCAAGTTCACGCTAGAGATTGTCCTGATGTTTGGGGCATCTTTATTATTATTTAAGCTATTATTTTCTAAAAGCAGTCAGGATCTGACACGCTTGATATTGGTGGGCGTTATCTTTGGTGTGTTGTTCCGCAGTTTATCAGCACTCATTGCACGGCTGATTAACCCTGATGATTTTGTGGTTGTACAATCTGCTAGCTACGCGCAGTTCAATACGGTCAATC
Source organism: Psychrobacter sp. C 20.9 (assembly GCF_001921765.1). Lineage (NCBI taxonomy): Bacteria > Pseudomonadati > Pseudomonadota > Gammaproteobacteria > Moraxellales > Moraxellaceae > Psychrobacter > Psychrobacter sp. C 20.9. The sequence goes on from NZ_MRYC01000008.1 coordinate 73,538, forward strand.
CTCAGCTATTAGGCATTAGCCTATTTATCTGTGTCATCACTGCGGTGTTTGTCTGGCGCTGGCGTTACCAGTGTGATGTGCTGATGCTCGGACAAGCCCAAGCCATTAACCTTGGTATCAATTATCAACGTCTGGCATTTGGCCTATTAACTGTTATCGCAGTGCTAGTCGCCACAGCCACTGCACTGGTCGGCCCAGTGACTTTCTTTGGTCTATTGGTTTGTGCATTGACCAATCGTATCGCTCGACACATGTATCATACTGAGCGGCTGATATTGGTCAGTTTGGTCGCTATGATTTGCTTGGTGTTGGGTCAGACACTCTTTGAGCAAGTGCTAGATATGGCAGGCGTATTGTCCGTTGTGATAGAGCTAGCAGGTGGCCTCGTGTTCTTGGCATTGATATTTATGTCCCAGCGCCGTTCGTTATAACGACTTAGCCGACATTGTTTATTTAGCTGATGCTGTTGATAAAGAAAGCCCTAAGACTTTTTAAATAAGACGATTATGATTAAACTGAATAATATCTCTCACCATATTGGCAAACAAAAAATCTTGCATGACATTACGTTGTCCCTACCAACGGCGCAGGTCATTGCTTTGATTGGGCCTAACGGCGCTGGAAAATCGACGTTGTTTTCCGTCATGGCTCGCTTGCAGCCGTTACAATCTGGGCAAGTGAGCTTTGCTGTAGATAATGAGGAACGTGATATTGTCAGCTGTCAGGCGCGCACACTTGCCAAGACGGTCGCTATGCTCGGACAAGACAATCATGTACAAGGACGCCTACGCGTGCATGAGCTGCTGATGTTCGGTCGTTACCCTTATCATCAAGGACAACCAACCGTAGGCGATCAGCAAAAAGTACAGGAAATCCTCGAACGCTTTGAGCTGGAGCCACTTGCCGAGCGTTTCTTGTCAACGTTATCAGGTGGACAGCGTCAGCGCGTGCTGATTGCAATGATCGTCTGCCAAGATACGCCCTATCTATTGCTTGATGAGCCACTCAATAACCTAGATATGTATCATGCTGGTCGACTCATGCGTGAGCTACGTACGCTTAGCCACAGCCAGCAAAAAACCGTGGTGATCGTCCTACATGATATCAATCAAGCAGCACAATTTGCCGATACGGTCGTTACAATGAAAGCAGGAGAAGTGATGGCTGTTGGTCGCCCTGCTGATGTTATTACTCAAGAGACAATGAAAGATTTATACAATGTCGACGTCACTGTGCTCAATCATCAGGGTCGTCCTGTGATTGTGGATACGGTTTAAGTACAGCATTTCGCAAACCACAGAAGAAATTATCGATGCATAAAGCGCTATTAAATAATCGATGGATAAACTACAAAAACCTGTCTCTATTCATTTTAGTGATTAGCTTTTGCCTGTTCATTTATTACGCTTTAAATAAAGAGGTGTCAGATACCTTTTTTTGGTTAGGAATGACTTTATATGTTCTAAGATTAGTGGTTATTCCTATGGATTTTACTCAAGATATTGCTTCAGTAAATTACACAAAAAACTATGACGAAAATAATGGTTGGCATAGGTGGGTCATGCTAGGTGAAAAGTTTGCGTGCTTCATTTTCACTGTTTGCATAGCATACGACATATTTTTGTTCTTAAAGTGATAACTAGGATATGGTTTTCATTTAGTAAATAATGATCTAAATGAAAACCATACCCTAAGAATATAAATATATCATCGGCCCTTTTGCAATGCCTTTAAACGCTGCTGTCGGCCTTTCCACCATAGATACACACCTGTCCCTGATAGCACCGCAACTGCCAGTCCAATCATTGCCAAAAATGCTTGATACAGTCGATGGCTCCAACCTTGACCGATATGTCCCATATGAAGCGTTGACAGCCATTGGTCTACTTTGTTACCAAAACCGCTTTGATAACCAAAACTAACGCGCGCAACCTCTCCTGTGGCAGCATCAACCGTAATGGATGACGCACCGCTGTGTGTACCAATATCTCTATCTGTTTTGAAACGCATTTGCCATTGCTCGTCCTCTGCAACCCAGCGGATACCCAATAACTGCTGTACAGCCGTGCCATTCTGCCGCGCCGCAATATCGGCTTGGGCACTCAGATAGGCAATGCTGTTGCTCTTATTGACTGCTTGAGCAATGGCATCCGCTGTATTGCGGCTATCGTTAACAGTCGTATTTGAGTTTATAGACTTATCTGCCCTACCCTGATTTTCTACTGTTTTATTCGGTTCAGGCTTGGTTGGCGGTCGCCCTCTTTCTCTTGGCGTCAGTCCGACCACTGCCTGCATCACAGGCTGATAAACGGGTTTTAGATTAAACCCAACGCTCGACCAAGCGATGACAAATAGCATAACCCATAGCCACAGACCAAAAGCATGATGCAAATCATAGTTAAGCTTAAAGGTATTGGTTTTGCGGCGAATTTTCCATGCAGGTAGCCAGCGCTTAAACAGCGAGGCGCGTTTTTTGATAGAGACTTGTTTTGACTGACTCGATTTGACTGCTCGAGGAAAGGTCAAATAAAAGCCAATAAAACAATTAATCGTCCAAACTAGCGAGACAATGCCCAAGACCCATTTACCAATATCACCAAGCAATAAGTCACGGTGCAGCCAAAATACCTTCCACATGGTATTATGCCATGCCCAAGTATCTTTATTCCGTGTTCCAATGACTGCGCCAGTATAAGGGTTGACATAAACCTCATTAAAAGCAGGCTCAGGCGTGGTAGGCTTGCCGCTGCGCCATCTATCTACCGAAAACACCGCTGACTTGCCCGCCTCAATGGTCGTCGGCAAACTTGAAAAACCATACTGCGGATAGGTACGGATCACACTATCATGCAGCGCAGCGACAGACTGTATCGGCGTGTTTTGTGCCTCGACACGCGCCAGTTTATGGTTAAACAAGTCATCTAACTCATGATGAAAAGCGAGCAGCGCACCCGTGAGACTGGCAATGATTAAAAAGGCTGCCATAGCAAGCCCAGTATAACGGTGAATCCACAAGCAGGCTTGACGAGGATTGAATGTAATCATTGGTCTTGGTTCTTTATTATATGTTGTTTGGGTAGGTATTTATCCGTTAGCGTCATTGCTGCTATAGCCAATCCAAAAGCCAGTAGGCAATAAAAAGCCAGCTCCCATGTACAGACAGCTGACTCTATAAGTACGATTAGACTCAAACCAGATAAGCTATATTAGAACTGATATGTTAAAGACGTTTTGATATTACGTCCCATCTCAAAATCAGTATAGGCATCATCGATAGAGTTGCGCGATGCATGACTTGCATAAGTCTCATCAAAGATATTGTAAACACCTAGCGTGGCCTTTAGACCTTCGATTTGAGTTGGTGCATAAGTCATAAAGATATCATGCACGTCATAGCCTGGTTTTTCGTTGTCATCACCAGCGGTATTTGGTGTCACATCGGCGACATAAGTACTGCGCCAGCCAAGCTCGGTGGTGCTGGTTGGAGCGTAACCAAGATTGACCATGTACTTGTCACCAGACTCTGAGCCACTGCCGCTGACAGAAGAGATATTGTAACCCGTATCTTCGCCTTTGCTACGTGCACGAGCATAGCTTAGACCCATGTTGAAATTATCTGCGCGATAATCAGCTGATAACTCTACGCCTTTGATCTTAAAATCTTCGTCATTATTAATGACACCTTGGCAGGCTTCAGGGGCAGCACTTGTACCTAGTTGCCCAGTGGTACAATTCATACCAGTTCTACTGCCACCTGCACGTACGAACTCAATATAGTTTTCGATATTGGTTTCAAAGTACTTAGCGCTCAGCTTTAAAGAGTCATCAGCCACAGTCAAACCACGCAGCGTTGTCGCAATGCCGACTTCTGCATTATCACCTTCTTCTGCTTTTAGGTCATTGTTCACATAGGTATTCACACCGTCGGAATTAAAGATCGCTTGGCTAAGATCTGGACCATTAAATAACTGCGTATAGCTCGCAAATAGCTGGGTGCGCGGTGCAATCTCATAACTGGCAGCCAATGCCCCAACGACATTGTCGTAAGTCTTGCCAGCCGATACATACTCTGGAGACTCATAACGGTCATAACGGACGCCTGGCGTTAAACTAAGTTTACCCATTTGCCATTGGTCTTCTAGATAGACTGAGGTATTGGTTGCTTCATCTGTACCGGCAACTGGTATAGTTGTACCTCGTTGGACACTGCTATAGTCAGATTCTTTTTTGTAATGCTCAACCCCAGCGATTAACTTATGAACTCCTGGTACACCGTTGATAATACTGCTATCAACGATACTGGTGTTCTGTACTTTGCCGCCTGTGGTTTTGACTTCTGCATCGAACTCAAACCCGGGTATGCCATCAGAGTTACGCAAAATCTGCGTGCTGGTTTGATATACATTGGCGTCTACATTGACCAACTGATTGGCAGGGTTGTAAGCGTAGTCAAGCGCATAGGTATCACGTTTGACTTCCTGCGGGATGATTGGGTTCCAGCCGCCAGCAGGAAAATCTGGACGTAATGGGAATTTGCCTTTGTTTTCGGTACGGCTAAAACTAGCGCCTACATGATGATCACTACCGACATACGCACCCGCTTTTAATAAGATGTTTTCGCCTTCGCTATCTTCCGTTTGGATTTTACGGCCTTTACCATCTTCACCAGCGTCCGCGTCACGTTTGCCATAATAAGCCAGTAAATCAATATTTTCTGTTGGCGTACCATACACAGTAGCTGAGGTTAGCAGTTCATCATTGTTGCTGCCGTAGCCTGCATGCAGCTTAGCACCTACTTTTTGACCAGGCTTAAGTAAATCTGCCGCGTCGACTGTCTCAAAAGCAACCGCACCGCCGATAGCATCATTACCGAGCGTCACTGAGTTATTGCCCACTGACACCTCTGCTTGTTTTAGCAGATCTGGATCAATAGTGACATCACCCATGTGGTAGAACAACGCGCCTTCTTGACGTGCGCCATCAATCGTTACTTTTAGGTTAGTATCATCAAGACCACGTACACGAATACGTTGGTTGACCGATGAGGTACCGCCTACGCTTACCCCCGGTACGACGTCCAGAAAATCGCTCAGATGGCTTGCTTGAGCTGCTGGCGTATAGTCATCTATATAGACAGAGTCCTCTTGTACACTATCGCGGACAGAGCTATTTGCTGTCACGGTAATCGTTTGCAACGTCGTATTTGGCATATCTGCTGCCGTTGCAGCACTGGCAGCTTGTGCACACAATGCCGCTGCTACACCCATAGATAGCACAGTCAATCTGCTAGATAACTTTACTTCGCGCATAAAACATCTACTCACTTTATTTACTGTCAAAAATTAGAATTATTTTTAAAACCTATCATCGAATAGTCCTGAAAATAGCGCCTATCAGAAGATTCATTACCTTAAAAACACACACTCATATCGTGCAAATAACACTATTAATGCTAATGATAATGATTAGCGTTTAAATAAAGAGAGGCATAATAACTAAGTATTAACAATTTGGCAATAATTAATATCGTACATTCTCAATTCTAGTACTTAGTACGCCAAGTGGACGTAGCAATGCAACGCAGCAATGCTTGGTACTAACTATAAATATGCTATCGAATATGATGCTGGCCACGAGTTGAATCTATATAAACAAAGCTTAAAAATCATCACGTCTATAGCAGCCTGCTATTAACTTAGCTCATCACTTGTATTTCTTGTACTACTGTACTAGAATGCTGATACAAGCCGAGAGCTTCATGGCTACCCTGGCTATTTTTGATTAAGACGACTGATTATAAGACGATAATTTATGAGTACCGACCCTTATCACAGCTTACTGAGTCATCTGGCAAACTGTACTGATAGCGCAGAGATTGAAAAGCTACTCAGTGCCCTGCTGACAGATAAAGAGCAGCATGATATTGCTAACCGCATTCGTATCTTTGACTTGCTTGATCGAGGTATCACGCAGCGTGACATCTCTGAGCAACTAGGCGTTGGTATTGCTACTGTCTCTCGCGGTGCTAGAGCCATGCACAGCCATGATGTGAGTGCATTACTTGCGACTCATAGAGAACGGTCTTAAACCACCGATCCCAATACCGTTTACCCTTTTCCTCATTACTTTATTAATTGTTGATTGACACATATTTGAACCATTTTGGACTTTATTATGACTGCTAGTACGCCCATACATACCCAACCTGCACCTATCGATATCCCGAGCAAACCACAACGTATCAAGCTCACGCAAGATATCGATTTTTTTGCATTATTCAAACGTATCGAGAGCGCTTTTGACACCTGTTATTTGCTCGAGTCATTGGGCGAAGACAGTCATATCTCACGCCACCATGCCATCGGCTTTGATCCTGTGACCACCATCGCTGCTATTGACCGTCATACGCTCGCTATCACGGATAATAAAACCGCTGAAACGACTCGTTATCAAACTGACAATCCGTATCAGCTATTACGCGAGATAACGCCGCAGCACGTCATCGCGCGCGATCAAAGTGGTGGTCTCGTCGGTTATTTGGGCTATGACTGTGTGAATTTTTTTGAGCCAAGCCTGACAGCCAAAGCCAGTGAAGACTTTGAGCCGTTCAAATTCGGTGTCTATTTAGATGGATTGACGCTCGATAAAATGACGGGTGAGATTTTCTACTTTTATTATCCAACCGCTCAGCAGAATAATCGTATCGAACAAATCAAAGCCCTACTTGATGAGCCAGTTCCCAGCTACGAAGCGCCCACCGTTGAATTTTTGGGCGATGGTATGAGTCAAGATGAGCATGCCAAGGTAGTGATGCAAGTCAAAGAAGACATCATCTCTGGTCGTATCTTTCAGTGTGAGGTTGGGTTTAAGTCCAAATATCGTATTGCTGGCGACAAAATGCCCATCTACGAAAAGTTGCGTACCGTGAACCCCTCGCCGCACATGTATTTTATGAAATTTGCTCAGCAGTGCATCATTGGTGCTTCCCCTGAGCTACTGTTTCGCTTGCGTCAAGGCGAGATGGAAACTTACCCACTCGCAGGTACTGCCAAGCGCGGCGTCGATGTGGCAGAAGATCGCAAACTTGCTCGCGCCCTACTCAACGATGACAAAGAAATTGCCGAGCACAATATGTTAGTCGACTTGCATCGTAATGATATTGGCCGCGTGGCGCGATTTGGCACGGTAAAAGTGCGTAGTTTGATGGACATCAAGCGCTTCTCGCACGTACAGCATATCTCCTCTGAGATCGTCGGCATCCTGCACCCTGACGAAGATATGTTCAGCGCCCTTGCCAGCAACTTCCCCGCTGGTACGTTATCAGGCGCACCTAAAGTGGAAGCCATCAAAGTGATCAATGAGCTCGAGCCAGATGGGCGCGGTGCTTATGGTGGCGCGCTGGGTTCATTTAACTTCAATGGTGATTGTATTTTTGCCATTCCAATTCGTAGCCTGTTTATCAGCGGCGAGTCAGCCTACGCGCAAACGTGCGGCGGCAATGTCTATGACTCAAACCCAGCCGATGAGTATCTAGAGATTCAGCGTAAGCTGTCGGCGATGAAAGTCGTATTAGACAGCTTTATGCAACCATAATTACCCCTATTTTTATCAAAGAGTTTATGACCCATGAATGTTTTAATTATCGATAACTACGACTCGTTTACCTTCAATCTGTACCAATATGTGGGCGAGATTCTGCAAACCTTGAGCGATGATAAAGAAACCAGCGTCACCGTGAAGCGCAATAATGAGATTACCCTCGCAGAGGTAGAAGCAATGAATCTGGATAGAATCATCATTTCACCTGGCCCTGGTTCCCCTGATGATCCCGCTTACTTTGGTATATGTAGCGAGGTCATCGAGAAACTGGGCAAAACTGTGCCGCTACTGGGCGTGTGCCTCGGTATGCAAGGTATCGCGCATGTGTTCGGCGGCGATGTAATACGTGCCAGTGTGCCGATGCATGGCAAGGTCTCATCGATTCGCCATGATGGTAAGGGTATCTATCAGGGCTTGCCGCAAGCGCTTGAAATCATGCGCTATCACTCACTGGTGGTAAAAGCCGATACGATCCCAAACTGCCTAACGATTACCTCAGTCGTCGCCAATGAGAACCGTGCTGATTTAAGCTTTGATGAATCTGCACTGACAGGGGATGAGATTATGGGACTAAAGCACAAAGAGCACCCAATCCAAGGCGTACAATTTCACCCTGAATCCTTTGCTACTGAAGGCGCTAAGCGTTTGCTGAGTAACTTTTTACTGCAGGTGTAAATGCTACTATCCAGCCACGTCTTCCATTTTAAATAATAGTCGATTGAATTTAGACCACGCCCTAGTAGCAGTTTATAATCTTTTAATGATAGACTAAAAGAACAAACAAAAGACAGCCCTTGAACCGGTTGTCTTTTCTTATTGCAATATGGCTTGGTGCCTTTACATCACAGGCGCTTTGGCAATATAGTCGAACCACTATTAAAATGTTACAGCGTTAGACTCGTTTAGCCTACTACTGTAGCACTTGCACTCGTCCGCCTTGTACCACTTTTAATATTGATTGACTATAGCCCAATGTCATTTAGATCGTAAGAAGAAACCATTATGGCAAATATCGACAGTACAGCGGCGATACACTCGCATCAGTCATGGATAGGCATTGTCCAAATCATCACCGCGGCAACCTGCTGGGGGACGCTTGGGATATTCTCAACCTACCTCAACCAAATGGGCTTTAGTGGTTGGCAAGTGACGATATTACGCATTGTGACAGCGGCAGTGATTGTGCTAGCCATGTTACCGACCCTATGGCCACAGCTGATGAAGCTGCGCGCCAGACAGTGGTTTGGGTTGGCACTTCAGTCCTTGATTGGTGTGCTGGGGATGTCCGTCTGCTATTTTTTTGCTGTCAGTTATGTTGGCGCGGGCCCTGCGGTGGCTTTGCTTTATACCGCACCTGTGTTTAGCTTGTTATTCTCAAAGTTTTTGCTCAATGAGTCCATTACGCGAAAATCTATCGCGCTGGCATTCATGGCGGTTTTTGGGGTTGGGTTGACGATGCTGGGTGAGCAAGCAGAGGTCAATTGGGGTGTTTTGCTCGGATTGGCAGCAGGGATGTGCTACTCACTATACGGCGTACTCGGTAAGCTTGCGATGCATGATGCGCACCCTGCCCCTTTGGTATTTTTCACTTCCGTAGTAATCAGCGCGGGCGGACTTCTATTACTGCCTGAGACGTATCAGACGTACACGCAGCTACTTACCCTGCCATTATCGACTTGGGGTTATGTGTTAGGACTATCACTCTTGGGTACTGTCGTGCCCTTTGGCCTTTATATGAAAGCGCTGGAGAAATTGCCTGCCTCTCGTGCATCTGTGTTTACGATTTTTGAGCCGTTGACGGCGATTGCACTGGCAATGATACTGCTACATCAAGCTCTGTCTTGGATTCAATATCTGGGCGTGACACTGATTTTGCTGGCGGCGTTGTTAAATGCAGTGGTCAATGGCACAACCACGCGCGTTCCTCGCTGGCTTAAAAGACGGCAAACGGTCTAGCCCTGTTATTTGGTTGTCTGGCACGGTGCGATAGCCAAATTTGGATTAAAAAACGACGCAATAGATAGGCTTGATTAAAAGGTATTTTTCTCGCTTGCTGTATCTACGCTAACAGAGGCTATATAAAATTTATCCAAAACCGTCAAACTAAAATTATAAACACAAAAAAAGCCCTCAATGGGCTTCTTTCTAACTAAACATATTGCAACGATATAAATCGCTTACTGTTCAATACGCTGCAAAAACGCTTGCGTACGCGGATGCGTTGAGTCTTCAAACAACTGCTTAGCGCTGCCCTCTTCGACGACAACGCCGTCTTCGATCAAGACCACATGATCGGCAACGTCACGGGCAAAGTTGATTTCGTGAGTGACCACGACCATCGTCCAACCCTCAGACGCTAGCTGCTTCATGGTCTCAAGGACATCCTGTACCAGCTCAGGATCTAGTGCCGACGTTGGCTCATCAAACAGTAGTAATGACGGCTCAATCGCGAGCGCACGGGCGATGCCAATACGCTGCTGCTGACCACCAGATAGCTGGAATGGATAGAGATCAGCTTTGTCCGCCAGTCCGACTTTTTCAAGCAATACCAGCGCGTCTTTACGCATCTCAGCCTTGTTTTTACCTTGTACCACTGTCGGGCCGAGCATGAGATTTTCGATCGCAGTTTTGTGCGGAAACAAATTATAAGACTGAAACACCATGCCAGATTTACGCTGCAAAGCGAGCAGCGTTTTTTTGCTTGGCTTAGTTGCAAAATCAACTTTTAGGCTATCATCATCGAATGCAATGACCCCTTTATCAGGAATCTCCAGCGCATTGAGACAGCGCAAAAACGTGGTTTTACCCGATCCTGAAGGTCCTAATATGACGACCACCTTACCTTTATTGATGGTCAAGTCGATGCCTTTTAGCACCTGATTGCCACCAAAGGCTTTATGAATATTAGTGACTTTGATCATAAAAATTCCTGTTGTGCTAGGGCGTGTCTATTGAGCCATAACTTATTTTACTACGTAGCTTATTTTGCCACATAACGATCAAGGCGCGTTTCAAGCTTGCCTTGGATAAAGGTCAAGAACAGACAGATACCCCAATAAATAATCGCCGCTTCGGTATACACCAGCATAAATTCATAGTTACGAGCTGTTATGATCTGCGCTTGTTTAAACAGCTCAGTGACCAATACCAATGATGCAAGTGAAGTGTCTTTTACTAGACTGATGAAGGTATTAGATAATGGCGGCACTGACACGCGCAGCGCTTGCGGTAAAATCACATGACGGAAAGTCTGCAAATACGTCAAGCCAACCGTTGAACCCGCTTCCCACTGCCCTTTCGGAATCGACAAAATCGAGGCACGCACGGTCTCAGATGCATACGCACCGATATTGAGCGAGAATGCAATGATCGCTGAAGGAAACGGATCGAGCTTGACGCCCACACTTGGTAAACCGTAGAAAATAATAAACAGTTGAACCAGCATCGGTGTACCACGAATCGCGGATACATAGATACGAGCCAAGCGATAAATGATCTCATGGAACCAACCAGCACGCGGTACAATCCGAATCAATGCGACGGTTAGAGCAATCGCCATACCAATAGCAAATGAGATCAATGCCAGCGGTATCGAATAATAGATACCGCCTTTGAGCATTGGCCAAAACGACGAGATGACAATCTGTGCTCGATCAGGACTCATAAATGGCAGTAATGCCAATAGTTCAGCGAGCACAGAGGTGATGGACGCTAACATTACTTTTGCTGACTTACATCAGCACCAAAGAACTCTTCACTAAGTTTGGTGAGTGTACCATCAGCAGCGAGTGCGGCCATTGCTTCATCCAGTTTTGCCACCACTTCATCGTTGCCTTTGATAAGCACGAGACCTGAGCCTGTTTGTTCACTTGGTGGGGCTGTCAGTTTGATCTCAAGATCAGAATCTGGGAATTTTTTGAGATAATCGAGTACGGCTAGATTGTCATTCATTGTAAAGTCAGCGCGGTCTTGCTTGACCAATTGAATCGCTTGCGCCATACCATCAACAGGGACAATCTCTGCGCCGTATTTTTCTGCCAGCTCGCCGTAGTTACTGCTGAGTGATTGAGCCGTACGTAAACCCTTTAGGTTATCCCAAGAGCTATAACGGTTGTCATCAGTCGGTGCCAATGCAACCGCGCCTGACCAGCTATAAGCCATGGATTTATCATATTTGGCCTGACGCTCAGGCGTCGTTAAGCTGACTTGGTTCGCCACCATATCGAAGCGTTTTGAGTCCAAACCTGCTAGCATCGCATCCCACTGAGTCTCTTTAAACTCAACATCAACGCCCAGTTTGTCCGCGACCGCACGCGTCACTTCGACGTCATAGCCTGTCAGCTTGCCACTCTCATCATGATAGGTAAATGGAGGGTACGTACCCTCTGTACCGACGTTAATGGTGCCGCCGTTATTGATACGTTGCAGCAAATCAGAACCGCCTGTTGACGCAGTGTCAGTGGCAGTAGTATCAGCTTCATTAGTATTAGACTGACCACAAGCGGCAAGTAACACAGTACTAGCAGCAAGGGCTAAAAGAGTACGACGTTTCATAAGACGTCCTTATAAAAGTAGATGAATGAGATAAAAGGGTTTACATGAAAACAGTTAGCGCCAATAAATAGGGAAAAGCCGATCTCAGAGAGCAGCACCATAACTGCCCTGCAACATTCGGCTTTGGCTGCTCGATTTGAGGATGCTCAGCATATTTTTCAATGCTGCGACCCTATTATTTTCGAATTTTTATAGCGTATGATTATTCAATAGGCAGCCGATCAGACGTTCATAGTTGCTACTGGATCAATCGCCGCTCATAAATATAATATCTTACTTTAGATAAAAAAGCGTACAAACTCCGTGAGCGTGCGTCAGGTAATGACCGCCATTAGCGCAAAACTACAACTCACCTGAGAATTGATAGCGATCACCAGCATGCCACATCTTGACAAAGGTGACGACTTGACCAGCTGAATAAGTCTGGCGACGCAATACAAGCGTTGGTGACTGCGGCGCAATCTGCAACGCATCTGCCACCTCTATTGGTGCTGCAAGCGCACGTATAGTGTAGCTGCCACTCTCTAGCGGTATTTTGGCAACCAGATAATCACTGGTATTGACCACGGTAAAATCCTGATCAATAAAATGTGGCACTTTTTTGGCATCAACCCAGCGCTCTTCAAACTGTATAGGCTGACCATCTGCAACGTGAATGATTTTTACCTCATATAAAATCGGTGCATCACTAGCGTCTGTATGAGCCACGGTAGCCCTCTCATCAATACCAAACTTACGGCGCAACTCATCATCGAGCATAGCAGCAGTCACCGCGCGCTTACTCACTACTTTTGCTTCGTAATCGCGATTGGCAGATTTGAGATCCTCTGCGATATTGCGCACTTCCACAAACGTATGATTGAACTGCTGCTGCGCGACAAAGGTTCCTGAGCCTTGACGCCGCTCCAATACACGCTCCTCACTCAGCTCTTTGAGCGCGCGATTCACCGTCATCCGTGAGACACCAAACTCTGTCGCCAATGCCATTTCTGTAGAGATCGCATTGCCCGCTTGCCATTTGCCAGAGTGAATATTGTCTAATATCGCATTTTTAATCCGCTGATACGCCGGAATCGTTTTTGTCATATTCGTTTTAAACCGTCAGTTCCGCTAATAAGAGTAGCGCCATAATATCACGACAATCATGCGAACTCTTATTCATATCACTCTATCAGTTATGCTCTTTTTTTCATTAATTCTAATTTTTATCAAAAAATCCTTGCATGGAAAAAGTATCTTTGATAATTTGTATATACAACTTATGAGTGACCTCAAATAATCGCACTCAAAACCTGCATTAATAAAACTGTATTGATAACACAAGGAACGATCATGACGACCGATAATGGAATCAGCGAAAACGCAGAAGTGAAAAACAACGAATTTACCCGCCGTGATGAAAGTCGTGATATTGCCGCCCCCACTGGCAGCACCCTTCATTGCAAAAGCTGGCTGACCGAAGCGCCTTATCGCATGCTACAAAACAACCTGCATCCTGATGTCGCTGAAAACCCAAAAAGTCTTGTGGTGTATGGTGGTATTGGACGCGCTGCTCGTAACTGGGAAAGCTATGATCAAATCCTAGCGTCATTAAAAGAATTAGAAGATGACGAGACGTTGTTGGTGCAGTCAGGAAAGCCAGTCGGCGTTTTTCAAACGCATGAAAACGCACCGCGTGTCTTGATTGCCAACTCAAACCTTGTACCGCGCTGGGCAACGTGGGAGCACTTCAATGAGCTTGATCGCAAAGACTTGTTTATGTACGGTCAAATGACAGCGGGTAGCTGGATTTATATTGGTACGCAAGGCATCGTGCAAGGTACTTACGAAACCTTCGTTGAGGCAGGTCGTCAGCATTATGATGGCAGCTGGAAAGGACGCTGGATTTTGACTGCGGGACTTGGCGGTATGGGCGGCGCACAGCCACTAGCGGCAACCTTTGCTGGCGCAACCTCATTGAACATCGAGTGCCAGCAGTCTAGTATCGATTTCCGCCTGCGTACTGGTTATGTTGACAAGCAAGCGGACGATCTTGACCATGCTTATGAATTGATTAAGCAGCATACTGATGCTGGCGAAGCGGTCTCAATTGCCTTACTTGGCAATGCTGCAGACATCTTGCCTGAGATGGTCAAACGCGCTCGTGCTGGCGGCATGAAACCTGATTTGGTCACCGATCAAACTTCAGCCCATGACTTAATCAATGGCTATCTGCCAAGTGGCTGGACGGTTGAAGAATGGAAGGCCGCACAAGAAGATCCAGAGCAACACGCCGCACTCACCAAAGCGGCAGCAGCGTCTTGCGCCACACACGTACAGGCGATTTTAGATCTACAAGCGATGGATATTCCAGCGACTGATTATGGCAACAATATCCGTCAGGTAGCATTTGATGAAGGGGTCAAAGACGCCTTTAATTTCCCAGGATTCGTCCCTGCTTATATTCGTCCACTTTTCTGCCAAGGCAAAGGCCCTTTCCGCTGGGTAGCGCTCTCTGGTGATCCAGAAGACATCTATAAAACGGATCAAAAAATTAAAGAATTGTTCCCTGAAAACCAACATATTCATCGCTGGCTTGATATGGCAAAAGAGCGCATTCAGTTCCAAGGATTACCTGCCCGTATCTGCTGGTTGGGTCTTGGCGAACGTGACAAAGCAGGTCTGGCGTTTAATGAGATGGTCAAAAACGGCGAACTAAAAGGCCCTATCGTCATTGGTCGTGACCATTTGGACACCGGCTCTGTTGCCAGTCCAAACCGCGAAACTGAAAGCATGAAAGATGGCTCAGACGCAGTCTCTGACTGGGCGCTTCTAAACGGTATGCTCAATGTCGCGGGCGGCGCCACGTGGGTATCATTGCATCATGGCGGCGGTGTTGGCATGGGTTATTCGCAGCATTCAGGCATGGTCATCGTCGCTGATGGTACAGATGCAGCCGCTAAACGCTTGTCACGTGTACTGGTCAATGACTGCGGCTCAGGTGTCATGCGTCATGCAGATGCAGGCTATGAGCTGGCCATCAAAACAGCAAAAGATTACGGTCTCAACTTACCCATGATCAAATGATGATCAAATAAAGCATCCAAAACATTTTATCAAGGAGGATAACATGATTGAACAAAATACGGCTGCCCACCTCAATGATGGGACAACGCCTCCACCTGAAAAACTATTATCCAAGTCTTTAGCACTGATACAGCTTATTGTATTTAGTACCATTGGACTTGTAATGTTTTTTGTGCCTTTTACCATCGGCGAAAAAAGCACGATCTTGTTCGATCATGGCGCGACTTACCTTGTCAATCAGCAGCACACCTTATCTGTCACCTTGTTATTTTTGTTGATGATTTTTGGGGTTAGCAAGCCTTTTATAGATGGCTCATGGCGTAAAAATATCACGCACAAAATTTTGACTGTATTTAAGATTTTAGGTCTCATTTTGGCAGTAATGTACATCACAGGTACCGCGCCTGCCTTTATGATGGAAGCGGATATGTTGCCGTTTTTATTTGAAAAACTGGCCTTACCTGTCGGTATGATTGTGCCGCTTGGCGCCTTAATTTTGGCATTCTTGGTCGGTTTTGGTTTGCTTGAGATGGTGGGTGTATTAATGCAACCCATTATGAAACCTATCTGGAAAACGCCTGGTGCATCTGCCATCGATGCGGTGGCTTCTTTTGTGGGTAGCTACTCGATTGGTCTACTGATCACCAATCGAGTATATCTACAAAAACAGTATTCCGCGCGTGAAGCCATTATTATCGCGACAGGCTTTTCTACGGTATCGGCCGCATTTATGGTGATTGTGGCAAAAACACTCGGTCTGATGGAATTTTGGAATCTGTTTTTTTGGTCAACGCTGGTGATTACCTTTATCGTCACTGCCATTACCGCTCGTATTCCACCAATTAGCCTCTTTGATGACAACGTTGATCGTCCAGACCTCAATCACGAACGTGGCAAACGTTTAGCAGCTGCATTTGATTTGGGTCTATCCACCTCTCGTCGCGCAACTGATCTTAAGCATATTTTATGGTCCAACTTTCGTGATGGATTGATTATGGCAGCAGCCATTGTGCCATCTATTATCGCGGTCGGCCTGACGGGTCTGTTGTTGGCAAAGTATACGCCAGTGTTTGACGCCTTAGGGTTGCTGCTCTATCCATTTACGTGGTTAGGCGGATTGCCAGAACCACTTGTGGCGGCCAAAGGTATGTCAGCGGGATTGGCTGAAATGTTCTTGCCTGCTCTACTGCTGAGTGAAGCTGATATGTTGACACGTTATGTGGCTGGCGTTATCTCCATTAGTAGTGTGCTGTTTTTTTCCGCTATGATTCCGTGTGTACTGGCGACCGAGATTCCCCTCTCTGTGGGCAAGATGGTCATCATTTGGTTTGAACGCGTGGTTCTGAGCATCTTGTTGGCTGCCGCCTTTGGACAGCTGGCCATGTATATGAACTGGATTGGTTAAAACAAGCCAGAAGCTTTGCAAAATTTATCCCAGTAACACTTATCTTCTGTCTAAATTGTATTTGCTATAAACCTTGTATCAATAAAAAATATTATTAATATCCCTTATAAAATTAGGATTATCCTCATGACTGCTATCAAACAACTAACCCTAAACCCTCGCCAGCTTAGCTTTAAGATGCTACGCGATATCTACGATCATCCAGTCGCTCTGACCTTGCCTGACAGCGCTTATGAGGCGATAGATGCGTCACACGAAGATGTACGTACTATCATTGCCCGCAACAAAAGCGCTTATGGGATCAACACGGGTTTTGGTCTACTAGCGAAGACACGTATCAGTGACGATCAACTTGAGCTGCTTCAGCGTAACTTGATTGTCTCTCACTCAGTGGGTACAGGTGACGCGTTGCCAGACAACGTGGTTCGTCTCATCATGGTAATGAAAGTTGCTAGCCTAGCACAAGGGGTGTCTGGCGTACGTCGTGAAGTGGTTGATAGCTTACTTGGCTTAATCAACAATCAGATTACACCCAATATCCCAGCCAAAGGTTCCGTTGGCGCGTCTGGTGACTTGGCTCCCTTGTCACACATGACGCTTGCGATGATGGGCGAAGGTCACGTCTATGTCGATGGCAAAAAGATTCTTGCCGCTGATGCCTTAGCTCAGCATGGACTTGAGCCAATCAAACTAGCTGCCAAAGAAGGTCTTGCACTGATTAATGGTACGCAGGTGTCCACGGCGCTGGCATTACGTGGTTATTTTTTAGCGCGTGATTTGCTCGAAACGGCAACCATCGTCGGCTCACTGTCTATCGATGCGGCAAAAGGCTCGGATGCGCCGTTTGATGCTCGTATTCATGACGTACGTGGTCATCATGGTCAAATTGAAATCGCCAAAGCACACCGCGAGCTTATCAAAGGCAGTGCTATTCGTGCTTCGCACGATGGCGAACAAGATGATCGCGTTCAAGACCCTTATTGCTTACGCTGTCAGCCACAGGTCATGGGTGCCTGTCTTGATATCATCAACCAAGCAGGGAAAACGCTGCTCATCGAATCTAATGCGGTAACAGACAATCCGCTTATCTTTAATAATGAAGATGGTCCGGTCGCCATATCAGGTGGTAACTTCCATGCTGAGCCAGTCGCTTTTGCCGCGGATATTTTAGCATTGGCTATCGCTGAGATTGGCTCGATGTCTGAGCGCCGTGTCGCTTTGCTGATCGATGCAACTTTGTCAGGTGGTCTGCCACCATTCCTAGTCGATAACGCTGGGGTAAACTCAGGCTTTATGATTGCGCATGTGACCGCTGCTGCACTGGCTTCAGAAAACAAATCTATCGCCCATCCTGGTAGCGTCGATAGCATCCCGACTTCTGCCAACCAAGAAGATCACGTCTCAATGGCTACCTATTGCGCACGCCGCCTATATGAGATGGCGCAAAACACTGCGACTATCATAGGTATTGAGCTACTGGCTGCTGGTCAAGGTATTGATTTTCATCGAGGACTCGAGACATCAGAGCCGTTGACTGTGGCACATCAAAAACTACGTGAGAAAGTGACGTTCTATGATAAAGATCGCTACCTCGCCCCTGATATCGAAGCGGCCAAGCAGTTAGTATTAGACGGTACACTTGCTGAGCATTGGCAAGAACTACGTAGCGACTGGTACGAGTCTAAGTAACGGTTAATTGGTAAAAGGAGAGCAATGATGGCAGTCACAAACATGACCACACCCATTAGCCATACACCTGCTGATATGACTCAGTGGATAGGACGCGCAGAGCCATTTGAGACTGCACGCGCCCGTTATTGGTATCAGCTTGCTCAGCTTTATGAGGCTCAACATATTGGGCTAATTGGCTTTGCCTGTGATCAAGGCGTCAGACGCAATCAAGGCCGCGTGGGTGCTAGAGCTGCACCGTCATTGATTCGTCGAGCTTTTGCTACGCTGCCAGTCATCGCTGATTTGCAACAACGTTTTGATAGTCAATTATCAACCTTATTGGGTGATGCTGGCGACATTCATTGTGATGATAATGATGGCTTTGCCGACAGTATTCTTGAGCAAGCTCAGATCAAATATGCCGATGCAGTGAGCACTATCGTCAAGCAAGGTGGATTACCCATCGGGCTTGGCGGTGGTCATGCCATTGCTTATGGTAGCTTTTTGGGATTATGGCAGGCCTTAGAAAAGGCAAACGATACAACTATCAGCACAAACACAGCGCCTACTATCGGGATTATTAATTTCGATGCCCATCTTGATATTCGTCAGTCTGATGTAGCAACCTCTGGTACACCGTTTCGCCAGATTGCCGAGCATCTTGACGCACACGATCAGCCCTTTCATTATTGCTGTATTGGCGTCAGTCGCTTTTCTAATACCGCCGCGCTCTTTGATCGCGCTGAGCAACTGGGTGTACAGATTATTAGTGATGAAGACTGTCATTATCAGCCTTGGGACACCATTGCCGAGCAGGTCAAAAGCTTCATAGATCAGGTTGATATTATTTATCTCACTATTGATATGGACTGCCTCCCCTCTAGTCTCGTCCCGGGTGTCAGTGCGCCTGCTGCTTTTGGTATTGAGCTTGGTTTTGTTGAGCGTATGGTCAAGATGATTATGTCATCAGGCAAAGTAAAAATGGCAGATATTGCTGAGATCAACCCGACCTTTGATGTGGATAGTCGTAGCTGTAAAGTCGCTGCTCGACTGCTGGCAACGATTGTAGAACAGCACTTACTTGTCAGCTAGCTCTTACAAAAAAAGGTCTTAACAGGTTACTCGCCTCCCAATTATTAGGAGCATACTATGAATGAATCAGAAAACTTTAAAGAGCAGACGCTCGACAAATCTACTATGACATCGTTTGATCAACTCATTATCAATGCCAATATTGCGACGTTTTCAGCGCACTATGGTTTTAATAATGATAAGAATGAAGACGCTCGTAGTATCCCATACGGTCAGTTAGAGAACGCGGCTATCGGTATTAAAGACGGCAAGATTGCATGGATTGGGGCACAAGAGCAAATCACGACGCATCTGCCACATTATCAAGACAATCAGGTTACAGACGCCGATGGCAAATGGCTAACGCCTGGGCTTATCGATTGTCATACGCACATTGTCTACGGTGGCAACCGCAGCAATGAATTCGAAGCGCGGTTGCAAGGGGCCAGTTACCAAGACATCGCTGCACAAGGTGGTGGTATCGTCGCGACCGTGAGTGCCACCCGCGCTGCCAGTATTGAATCGCTATTTTCCCAAAGTGAAAAGCGCCTACTTGCGCTGATGAAAGAAGGCGTCACCAGCATCGAAATCAAATCAGGTTATGGTCTTGACTTAGATACTGAGCGCAAAATGCTCACCGTCGCACGCCAGCTTGGCGAAAAATACGACATCCACGTCAGCACCACGTATCTTGCAGCACACGCGCTACCACCTGAATATAAGTCTCATTTGCAAGACCGTACCGACGACTATATCGAGCAAGTCTGTGAGTGGCTACCAATCCTGCATGCAGAAGGCTTGGTTGATGCAGTCGATGGTTTTTGTGAAAACATTGCGTTTAGTAGCGATCAGATTAGACGCGTTTTTGAGGTTGCACGCTCCTTGGATCTACCAGTCAAACTACACGCTGAGCAATTATCTGATATTGGTGGTAGCGCTTTAGTTGCCGAATACAAAGGGCTATCTAGCGACCATTTAGAACATTTATCAGAAACTGACATAGAGAAAATGGCTGCTAGCAACACGGTTGCCGTGATATTGCCGGGTGCATTTTATACCTTACGTGATACCAAGCTGCCACCGATTGAGGCACTGCGCAAGCATCAAGTTCCTATGGCGATTTCAACCGATTGTAACCCTGGTACCTCACCGTTAACGTCGCTGTTGTTGGCAATGAATATGGGCTGTACGCTGTTTTACCTCACGCCTGAAGAAGTATTGGCAGGATCAACCGTTTATGCAGCCAAGGCTTTGGGTCTATCTAATAAAGGCAAAATAGAAGTGGGCTGTGATGCTGATTTAGCACTATGGGATATCGCTCGTCCTGCTGACTTGGCCTATCAGATGGGGCTGAACCCTATTGCAGGCACTATGTTTCAAGGTCAATGGCGTGATAAAGCTTAACGAATACGCCTTGATTTATCGTCACTAAAAAAGCCCCTATCATTGAATGATGGGGGCTTTTTGGTCGTTACTTTACAAGTTTTATGAAATTGAGGAAAAAAACCTTCATAACCTTATTTTAAATAGGGTTTTGCTATATCAATATTTTTAGTAAGGATTTATAATACCCTTTTTTAAACAGGGTTATTTTTGGCTAACTATAGTTCATAAATAAAAATTAACACACAGTATAGAGAAAGCGATATGCGTACAGATTCATTTCAACAGATATTGGAAGACTTAAACAGCTCATCAGCAGATGTTGAAGCATCTGCCCTAATCTCTAACGATGGTCTGATGATTGCCTCAGCTCTACCAACTGGCGTTGATGAAGACCGCGTGGGTGCGATGTCAGCAGCACTGCTATCATTGGGCGACCGTGCAGGCCGTGAATTGGCACGCGGCAGTATTGATCGCATCATGATTCAAGGCGAAAAAGGCTACGTAATCATGACGTCATCAGGCGATGAAGCGGTACTCACTATCATGGCAAAACCCAATGCCAAGCTTGGTTTGATATTCTTGGACATCAAGCGCGCCTCAGAAGCCCTAGCAAAACTCATTTGATTGGTGGCTTTGGCTTTTTGACGAGTGCCCTATGTACTCGATTTACTCATTATAAATACAACGACCAACGAAGGAGATGACCATGGGTTCTCCAATCCCTGATGCACACAAGCCTGACCTGCCTGCTGAGCAAATCACCCTGACCTATCATGATGGCACCTCTCGGACTGTCTATGATACAGGTGTAGAGCGTCCCTACCCAGATGGTAAGCTCATTGTCTCGCGTACCGATTTAGACGGCATTATCACTCACGTCAACGACGCCTTTGTCGAGATTAGTGGCTACCACGTCGATGAGCTCATCGGTCAACAGCACTATATTCTGCGTCATCCTGATATGCCAAAAGCCGCTTACAAAGACCTGTGGGATACTGCTGAGTCTGGACAAAAATGGCATGGCTATGTCAAAAATTTATGCAAAGACGGCAGTCACTACTGGGTATATGCCACGGTCGTGCCCAATGTTCGACGCGGCGAAACTGTAGGATACACTTCAGTACGCCGTAAGCCATCACGCAGCAAAATCGAAGCGGCAATGGCTCAGTACGCCCAAATGAAACAAGATGAGGAAGGCTAAATCATGACGACACACAATATGTTAATCGCCCCTGATTTTTCGCCTGAGCGCTTTGCTGGCTGGCACATGTTCAATACGTTGATTCAAAAGCGTGCCAACCTAAACATGCACCTCAATATCCCAGCCTCACATGCTGAGCAAGAGACCTTGATTGAGGCAGGTGATATTCAAATTATCTACGCCAATCCTTTTGATGCCGCTGCCCTCATCCGTGAGCAAGGCTACCGTGCGGTTGCTCGTCCCATTGGCAAATCTGATGAGATGGTCATTGCCGCGGCGGCCAATAGCGACATCAATCACTTAGACGATATCCATAAAGGCGCAACCGTTGCGATGGCAGACAATCGAGACGTCAAGCTGATCGGTTTGCGTTTGCTCGAAGCTGTCGATATAGAAGAATCTGACCTCAACTGGGATATCACTGAGACCTATCAAGCAGCTGCTCGCAAAGTCATCAAAGGCGATGCCCAAGCGGCTTTCTTCTTGGCGGAGATCTTTCACAGCTTCTCACGCTTGACCAAAGCTCAGCTCTCAGTATTGATTGAAAGTGATCTGGCAGACATCAGCCACGTCCTTCTCATCAAAGACGACTTCCCAGATGCGCAAATTTTTATAGAAGCCATTCTGGATTTGCATAGCGATGATGATGGAAAAGAAGCCTTAACTGAGCTTGGTATGCCTGAAGGGTTTGAGGCAATGAGTGAAGAGGATGCTGAATTCATGATTGATTTGATGCAGACATTGCTGGATTGATGGCTCATTGACACTCATATTATCAGAGGTTGTTTTGCTGAATGAGCTCATAGCCTGAGGCACTGGTTGTCGTCACGGCTATGACACAAGGAGACCATTATGTCTGATTCAGACCTGATCAAAGAAAACGAGAAAGTGGCGCACCGAGTCTTTCGGTTTTATTCACGCAAAGTGTTTTTGGCACCCAATAACCGTCACTTTCATGAGCAGCGCATCAACGCCGCCTTATTACTCACCGAAAAAGAACCCCTACAGGGCGCGGTAGCAGACTTTTTCTATGGGTGCTGGTTTGATATTCCATACGATGTCAATAATCTGTTTACGCGTATCAAAGATCGTTTGACCCCTGAGGCCAAGCAAGGGTTTCGCGAGTGTATTGACAAAAAAAGATACATTCAGCGTAACAGCATGCTGGCCACTCGCTGGAGTGTCCTTATATCGCCTTCGCTCAATGAGCAAAAGCAACGCTTGCGTATCAGTAGTGATGACGCCAGAGAGATCGCAAGAGACATCACCGCTGAGCTGCTGCAAGCACGTGCGGATCAAGACTGGGGCACGCTTGAGCAAATTGAAAATGAGTTTTTTGCCTATTGTACTGTCCGTAATGATCGTCTGGCGTTTTCCTCAGTTTGGTTTAGCTTAGGCAAAAATGATTGGCAATTTGATCAACGCTGGGATAACTGCCAACAGCATTTGGATCAGACCATCAAGCCTACCACGACATCATAAACTGTCATGCGTTTATAACTTAACTTCTATCACTTTTTACCACTTTTTCATCGCTAAGGTAGCCGCTATGTCTTCTTATTTGAATGCCGATAAGACCTATCTAACCTTAACGCCTGCTGGTATTTTTGAGGCGTTTTCACAGAATGAGCCGACTGATGAGCAATTGGCGCTACAAGACTTGTTGTCTTATGGACAGACACTACTCGCCGCTGATTGGTTGCAGCGCTACTCTGATACTTGGCTACAGAGCTTTATAGAACACGGCTGGATCGAAAAACTGTCTTTGCTATTGCCAGCGCCCAATCTACCATTGGATCAGTTTTTGCCTTATGTCGTGGCAAGCCTGTCTGGTAAGCGCCGAGCGGCGATTGGCTCTGATGAAGGGTTTTGTTTGGCTCGGATTGGTTATAGTCAAGAAGAAGCGGACATGCTCAGTGTTGCCGCCGCTGACTTTTCAGGGTTTATGCTGCGCCAAAAGCAGCGCGGCTGGGCAGTCGAGAGCCAAGCCATCTCGTTTTTTCAGCAAGTCGACTTGCTCATTCCTGAAACCAGCTTTGTGTTTTTATGGATCGATGGCGCAGGTTATGTGCTCATCATCGATGGCGAACCCTTGACCAACAGTCGCGCCTTTGTAGAGCTGGTCTGGGCACTTAAGACCTCTGGACTCAAATTTCTAAATTGATTCAGCAGCACACGCCAGCTTTAATCCTCTCTTGTATGGGCTTGTCAAAATAAACGACAAGCCTATCATGCCAGCATAAAAGCCATTCAACATCTCTCATACGCTTCTTTTACCGTCCGCTTTCACCAGCCCTTTTATCCAGCAATAACAATACCTTCAGATTTAACAATAACTTGTCATCATTTAGGTCATACTCTTCCTGCACCTTTAAGAGGACTGTTTTGACAACATGTGTTTTTGTCAAATAATAACCTCTACCAAATCACAGTCAATACTATATCCAAGATGCACACCCACCTTTGTATGCCCTACCTCACCGAAAGCGGCAATCTTTGCCAACCTTTGCACTTTTGCTTATTTTTTAGGACAGTTTATGACTTCGCTGACCACTGTGCGCGTGCGCTATCAAACGATTGAAATTGGCAACACCGACATTCACCTCTGCACCCTGCGTGACAACCAACAATTTAGTGACCCCGATGATGAGGCATTAAACTTGGGTATTTGCTCCGCTTCTTGGCCGATGTTTGGGGTAATCTGGCCGTCAAGCTTGGTATTAGCCAATCATATGCTGGAATATGATATTAAGGACAAACGGATATTGGAAGTGGGCTGCGGCATGGCGCTATCAAGTTTGCTGCTCAATCATAGACATGCTGACATCACAGCGACCGACTATCATCCGACCGTTGAGTATTTCCTTGATAGAAATACCACGCTAAATAATAACAAAGAGATTAACTTTGAGCGTTTGGATTGGGCAGAGGATAACAGCCACCTTGGCAAGTTTGATATCATTATCGGCAGTGACTTACTCTATGAAGACCAACACATCGATATATTGGCTGAATTCATCGAGCGTCATGCTCTGCCAACTTGTGAAGTCATCGTCGTTGACCCTGGTCGCGGTCGCAAAAAAAAGCTTACCAATAAGATGATTGAGTTTGGCTTTAGCAGTCAGCACGTCAAACCTGAAAATACGACTTATCTAGCGTTACCTTTTAAAGGGCATATTTTGACGTTTTCAAGATCGGCCGTATAATATAAATAGAGTCCGTTATACTATAAGGGCTTGCCACTGCTGACGCGTGATTTTATACAGGACATGCTCAGCCAGTCGATGCTCAGCATCGAGCATTGGATGATAAAAATTGTCCTGCGTATCAGTCATACCAAGACGCTGCATAAGCTTTTGCGAGCGCTTATTGATAACGGCAGTAAAGGCAACAACCTCGCTAAGTTCTAAAACTTCAAAAGCATAGCGCAAAGCAGCCAGTGCGGCCTCGGTCGCATACCCTAATCTCCAGTAATCATTATTCAATCGCCAACCAATCTCAACAGCAGGAGAAAACGGCATATCAGCATGCGCGTTATTTAACCCAACCATACCGATAAAGTCATCGCTTTTATCTGCGCCATCTTTACGAGCCACCGCCCAAAATCCCCAGCCATGCTCTTCAATTAATTTTTGACACTTATTGGCAATGGTATTACTCAATGCAGGGGTTAATAACTTGGGAAAGTATTCCATCACTTTAGAATTAGCATTCATTTCAGCGAATGGCGCAAAGTCGCTTGCTTGCCACTGTCTTAGATACAGACGCTTGGTTTCTATCATGCTTGTCATGTCAGTCGCTTACTATTCATATTCGTTCAGAGTGCTGATCAAGCCAGCCTTTTTTTTGAGCAAACGCTAGCTGTGCTGGCGTATCGATATCATAACTGAGCTGCTTATTGATCACTGTATGTATTTGGCTTGGCGGTAATGCTCTGATTAAATGACGCAAGCCTTTATCACCTGTCAATTCAGTTTGCCATTGTCTGAGTAAACCTGTATCAATCACTAGCGGTAAGCCGATGATATTTTTTGGCTCTGTAGCGCTTAATTCATCTGAATACGTCCAGCTATGATAACTGCTGGCTACCACAGACTGTTCACCAGCCAGCAAAGCCGTTAAATGCGACTGATCTAATAGAACCTGATCAACCCCCATGATAAGCACGCGCTCGATTGACGAATTTCCAAGACTCGCAATGCTCTCAATACCCAAACGCAAACTGTCCGCCATACCAGTTTCAGGTTTTGGGTTTACTACCGCTTGAACCGCTGGATATTGCACAGCCAACTCTGTCACTACACTAGCAATTGCAGGATGCTTATCAGGAATCACAACGATGACGGCTTGCGGATTGGTGCTCACTGCCGATCGGATCATGTGCACGATTAATAGCTCGCCATTCTTAACGAGCAGCTGCTTAGGTTGGCCAAGGCGCTGACTGAGGCCACTTGCCAATATGATGACCGCATGATTTTGCACCTGTCTGTCCTTGTCTTCTAAGACGATACTACTCATACGGTACTCGGCACAATATCAGCATCCGTATTACCAACGCTTGCTTCTGAATTCGAGACCCTACTGTGAGAGCCTTCTACTGATGCAGTTTGATCATGCATGACTGCATTTATCTGTGCCATGATACCCAGTGCGAGTGCCTCTGGACCATCTCCTCCTAGCTTATAGCCAATCGGATAATGCAGTTTTTGAACGCCAGTATCCAAGATAGCAGGATGATCCATGTTAGCGCTTATCTCATTGATTAAGCGTTCGGTACGATAGCGCGGCCCTAACTGTCCTAAGTATCTATAGTTTTGCGCATGTGCTAGCAATATCGCCAAGCGAGCGCGGTCTTGGGTCAGACTATGTGACATAAGAGCGACCGCTGCGTTATTACTCAGCTTTAGCAGGGTATCACTATCCTCTAAAGATAATGACATTACTGCATCTGCCTGAGGAAACCGCATACGAGTCGCATATTGCGCGCGACTGTCTATGACCGTGACATGCCAATCTTGTAGCTTGGCCATGGTCACCAATGGCATCACATCATTACCTGCGCCACAAATTAATAAACGCACTTGTGGTTGCAGGCGTTGTACGAGCCACTCGGTGGTTGCCTCGTCCGTTTTCATGGTCACGTATTCAGTATTGCTCTCAGACAGCTTGTACTCTGCTAACTTTTCTACAATATCGGCAATTATATTCGAAGGGTTTATTATCTCTTGTTCTAGTGAATTTTCCGAATTGTGATATTCGTCTAGATTGATACGCAAGCCAACTTGCAACTCGGTATTCTGACAACCGTTGTTGCGAATCAAAGTAGCGACTATAACTGGCTGCTGCATGCGCCGAACCTGACGAACTGACTCTAAAAATGGTGCGGCTGTTGCCAGACGCTCAAACAGCACATGTACACGTCCATTACAACCAAGCCCAAAATTCAACTCATCAAAGTCCATGTCATCCAGGCCATCCAAGTCGTCTAGATCGTCTGTATCGCCAGCTTCTTTGTTGATCGCTACCTGCGCTTGACCATTATCAGCGTACTCAATGTCATCACCTGTCTGATAAACCTGCACATTGGGACCGTCACGTGTGAGCCAAAAGGCACGTTTGATGATGTGAGGCTCCAAGCAGCCACCGCTGATCATTCCGACCGAACGACCATCTTCACAGATGAGCATCATGGCACCAGCACGGCGATACGCTGAGCCTTCTGTATGAACGACAGTGGCCAATACAGCATCAACACCTTGCTGCTGAGCCTCGCTTGCCAGCTTCAGAATGTCAGCGACTTGATTCATAATGCCTCTTATTTAATAATTGTTTTTTGTTAGTGAATTTTTTGCTAGTAATAAAATATACTACCGACTCAGTTACAAAAACCCGCTCAGTAAGCGGGTTCTTGTCATACATAAGCTGATAAAACTACTCTGGCATCTCATAAAGCAGCTTGTCGAGGGTAATCGGGAAGTCATAAACACGCACACCGACCGCATTATAGATAGCATTGGCAATCGCAGCAGCAGCACCTGCAATAGCCGTCTCACCGATACCTTTGATGTGCATTGGATTGGTATAAGGATCATCTTCTTCTACCAATATGACATCTAACTGCGGTACGTCCGCATTAACTGGCACATGATACTCGGCAAGGTCATGGTTACAGAGACGACCGTCACGTTTGTCATGAATCACTTCTTCCATCAACGCTGAGCCAATACCGAACACCATACCGCCATAGCATTGCGACGTTGCAGTTTTGTGGTTCAGAATACGACCAGCGGCAAATGCACCTGTCATACGTTTCACCCGAATCTCACCAGTGACTTTATGAACCGCCACTTCAGCGAAGTTCGCGCCAAAAGAGGCTTGGCGATGGCTCTTACCGTTCTTACCCGGTTTTATCTGGCCTTTAGCAGTGATTTTTTGCTCATCATAGTCAGCGACCACATCCGCAAGCGCATAAGACTCTGTATTATCAAAATCATACTCTTGTGATGCTGACTGTCCTGATAGCGAAAGCCCTGTGGTTTGCGATAGCTTATCAATAGTGCTGTCAGCAAATGATTGGCCGCTCTTTTTGGCAGCCTCCATTGCCGTTAAAGCATGCTCGCCTGTTTTCTTGATTTGACCATTGTCTAACTGAATGTTGTCAGGATACAGACCAACTTTTTCTGCTAGCATTTCACGCAGCTGCTCACAAGCAAGATAGACACCACTACCCGCACTCGCAGCACCCCAACTGCCACCTGAGCCTGATGCTGGTGGCAATGCACTGTCACCTAGTTTCATCTCAACATGGTCGATAGGCAGTCCTAACAGGTCTGCCGCTACCTGAGAAAACACCGTATAAGACCCTGTACCGATGTCTGTCATGTCTGTCTCGATAACTGCTTTGATACCAAGTGCTTTTGACTCATCTACCTGTAGGGTTGCACGTGCTTCAGATGGCTGTAATTGGTTACCACGGGCAGCCGCCGCCATGCCTGTACCTATCCACCAGTCACCTTCTAATTGACTGGCAGGCTTGGGATTATGCTTATCCCAACCAAACTGTTCAGCGCCCTTCTCCATACAAGCGACTAGCTGACGGGTGGAGAAAGGAATCTCTTCGGTAGGGTCCTCTTCAGGCTCATTACGGCGGCGCAGCTCGATTGGATCAATGTCCAGCTGTGAGGCTAGCTCGTCCATGGCACATTCAACCGCAATCAAACCCACCGCCTCACCCGGCGCACGCATCGAGCCTGATAATACTTGATTCATATCTACCATCTGATAATGTACACGGCGGTTTTCACCACGGTATAGATAATGGGTAGATAATGCCGTCGGCTCAAAAAAAGCTTCTCCTGGCAAATTACTGGTCGTAGTATCATGAATAAATGTGTTGATAATACCTTCTTTATTACAACCAATAGCGATACGCTGACGCGTGTTTGAGCGTCTGACCGTTGCTTCCATCACTTGTGAACGCGTCATAGTGATTAGCACAGGACGACCCAGATCTTTCGCAGCAATCGCCGCTGCAATAGATTCAGGAGCAATACCGAGCTTACTACCGAACCCACCACCCACATAGTGTGCGATCAGTTGTACTTGATCTTTATTTAGGTCCAGAGCATCCATGACTTGCTGTTTGCAAGAAGCGATCATCTGATTGGAAGTATACAGAACGAGCTTATCGCCTTCCCAATGAGCCAACGTTGTATGGGGCTCCATCGGAGAGTTGCTTTGACTTGGGGTATGATAAAAGCGATCAACGGTCACTGCCGCATCAGCTAAGCCTTGGTCTGGATCGCCTTGGACATTATTTTTATCAGAGCCTTTTTCTTCATCTACCGCATGTGCGTTAGAGAGCTCTTGAGTAAAGTTTAATGCCGCTTGGTCAGTCTCATCCTTATAAGTCACTTTCAGCGCTTTAGCGCCTTCTCTTGCCGCCTCAAAAGTCTCAGCAACCACGACAGCAATAGGCTGACCATGATAAAAAATCTCGCTAACCCCTTGCTTGGGTGCTTTAGTTTTTGTCCCTTGTTGAGAGTTACGCAAAAAGTGCTCAGGATCGGTCACGACTTTAATAATATTAGGAATGCCTTTTAGAGAGTCACTATCGATACTCTCAACTTGACCTTTAGCAATGGTCGCGCCTACCAATACACCATAGGCTTGATTGTCCAAGTGTATTTCGGCACTGTATTTCGCTTGACCGCTAACCTTTAGGGAACCATCAACACGGTTGATTGGCTTACCAACTAGCTTGCTTGCCGTTGTGCTAAATAGCGTTTCAACAGGCTCATCCATGGTCAGTTTTTTGGTTGGTTCTGACTGGGTGATTGATTCTAATAGTGCCATGATTATGCTCCCTCGCCCGCTAATGCGCGCTGAATAACTTGTTTTAGTAGGCGACGCGTCAACGGTATTTTAAAGTCGTTCTGACCATTACCTTTGGCATCATGCAATAATAGATCAGCGGCCTGCGTGATAACGTCGCTATTGCCATCGGTATCCATTAATAGTGCCTCAACCTCTTCATTACGCCATGGCTTGGTACCGATGCCGCCAAACGCCAATCGTACTGTCTTTAGGTTGCCATTGTCGTCAGCATCGATGACTGCGGCACAAGATACCAGTGCAAAGGCGTAAGAAGCGCGATCACGCACTTTGTCATAGGTATGCATGCCCTTAATAGGGGCAGGTAATACAACATGAGTAATCAGCTCGCCTGCTTCTAGCACATTTTCGATATGCGGCGTGTCTTTTGGCAAACAATAAAAATCTTTGACATCGATAGCGCGAGTCGAGCCATCTGCTTTAACTGTCTCTATCGTGGCATCCAGTAAGCGCATTGCCACTGCCATATCGGATGGGTGCTGAGCAATACATGAATCACTGGTACCTAAGACAGCTAGGGTACGGTTCTCCCCGTTGATAGCAGGACATCCTGTGCCCGGTTCACGTTTATTACAAGCGCTGTCTGTTTGATAAAAATAATAGCAACGAGTACGCTGCAAAAAGTTGCCGCCCGTTGTCGCTCTGTTACGTAGCTGACCAGTCGCTCCTGCCAAGATAGCTCGGGACAATACTGGATAGTTTGCAATCACCTCAGGATGCGCGGCCAAATCGCTATTGGTCACAAGCGTACCAATACGTAAACCACCATCGGCAGTCGTTTCTACTTGCTCTAATTCTAAACGAGTGATATCGACCAGTTTGATTGGGGTTTCGATCTCTAGTTTCATGAGATCTAATAAGTTAGTACCACCTGCGATAAAAGAAGCGTCTTTGCTGCTAGCAGAGGTTGCGGCTTGCTTAGGTGCATCAGCGCGGCTATATTCAAAACGTTTCATGAGTGGTCTCCTGCCTTGCCTGTTATTGTTTTGTTATTCGCTGAGGCTTTATGGAACTGAGCCTCGCTTGGCGGCGGTGACCAAATACCTGTTACGCTTGAATTTTGTGTAGAGGTGTCATTGGTCTGGGCAGCAGACTCTGACATCTCATTTTCAAGTACTTGTGAGATGGCTTTAATGATATTGGGATAAGCGGAGCAGCGACAGACATTACCACTCATGCGCTCAGCGATTTCTTGTACTAGAAGGCTATCAGGATTCTGCAAGTCTGTGCTCACATGACTTGGCCAATTTTGTTTTACTTCTTCTATTAAGGCAGTCGCTGAACAAATTTGACCTGGGGTGCAGTACCCGCACTGAAAAGCGTCGTTGTCTTTAAACGCTTGTTGCAGCGCCGATAGTGAGTCCGGCATACCGATGCCTTCGATGGTCGTAATCTCATCACCATCATGCATGATAGCAAGTGTGAGACAAGAGTTGACTCGGCGACCATTGATGAGCATGGTACAAGCGCCGCATTGGCCGTGGTCACAGCCTTTTTTGGGTCCAGTAATTTGTAAATGTTGACGACAGACGTCGAGCAGTGTCGTACGGGCGTCAAGATTCTCGAGCTGATAATCCTGCTTATTGATTGTTAACGTCAAGGTAGACATGCTGGCTTCTCGCTGGCAGATGAATATAATGGGTGAAAAAAGCGCCTTATAGCTACGGCGGCAATAAATCCATGGCAATAAATCCATTATGGCGTACCAAAAAACTTGTTTTGTTTTTATTTTGTAGTTGTTGCAGTGTAGTTTTTAATCCGAGGCAGTACCTGAAAGTGTGTACTACCAATCGCTTTAAGCTAACTGATAATCATTTACCTCAATTAGCCTAACCATCCGCTGCTAGCTAGTATTAATTGGTTTTAATTTATCAGCACTCAAACTCACGTCATATAATTTAGCAATATATTATGTGAAGTGGGCAATCTATTTTTTAAAAAAAGGTAGTATATTAAATAGACTTCAATAAAGAAAAGCCCCACAAACGAAAGTTTATAGAACTATTATGAGGCTACTTTAGAATGATCATTTCAAATCAAACACCTAAAACTAGGCTTTAGTGATGATTGTTTTTTCGTCAAATCGAGACTTAGGCAGATCAGCATTAAAATCATCTTCACTACGATAGCCAAGCCATATCACGGCAACAGCGGTATAGCCCTTACTACGTAACTCAAACTCTTCATCAAGTGCTTTTAAATCTGCGCCTTCCATCGGCACAGCATCAATACCCAAAGTAGCAGCGCCTAGTAGTAATGTACCCATATTGAGATACAACTGCTCTATCAACCAATGCGGCTCGTCCTTTTGCTCGTAGCGACGAATGTCCAAGAACATTTTGCGCGTTTGATGCATTTGCTCTCGGAACTTTGGTTCTGCAAAGCGACCATCGGCATCTTCTTTGTCGAGCAAGCCTTCTAAAAACTCGTCATCGGCATAGACACGACTACAGAATACAATGACATGCGAGGCATCTTTTACTTTGGCATCATTGAATTCATACATGCCCTCAGTGCCTTTTGCAATTCGAGCTTTACCAGCTTCGTCATCAGCAATCACAAAATGCCAAGGTTGAATATTGGTGCTCGACGGACTGAGACGTAAGATATTTTTTAGACTCTGAAAGTCTTCTGCTGATATTTTTTGTTGGTGTCAAAGTCTTTGGTGCTGTAACGCCATTTCATTGCTTCAGTGATATTTTTCATATATGACACCATAGTGAGTGTTAAGTTTTTATTTTTTATTGAATTATTAGTATTAGCGTTATTTATAAATAATCATCGCTAATTTCAATGGAGCAACTTTAAATAAAAACCTGTTTTGTGACCACGGCAGATTGGTTAAGTAGTCATGGGTTTTGTTATCAGTGCGTCAGTTGTTAGACCGTTTTTGCAAAAATTTCGGCTATCCTACTGATAATATTTACAATTGAGCTACCTAAGTGATAACGCAGACTGTGCAGACTACATTGTAATCGCTCCCTCATTCTCTTAATATTGACTGAGTGATATTATCCAAAGCTGATTCAACCAAGTCGCTTTGGCTGATATATCTAGCTATAAAATACCGTCATAAAAAATAAATAATAATGCCTGCGAGGATATATGAGCACATCAGAAAAACCACTCCGAATAGATATCGTCTCAGACGTCGTCTGCCCTTGGTGCGTCATCGGTTATCGCCAACTGGCAGCAGCACTTGAGCAAACCAATACCGCACACACCATTCATTGGCATCCGTTTGAGCTGAATCCTCACATGCCAAGCGAGGGGCAAAACTTGCGTGAGCACATTATCGAAAAGTATGGTTCGACTAAAGAAGAGTCAGATGCTAGCCGAGTCAGAATGACTGAAGCTGGACAGGAAGTCGGCTTTGAATTTAATTTCAATGACGACACTCGCATGCACAATACATTTAATCTGCATCAGCTGCTGCATTTTGCAGACCAGCAAGGATATATGCATGAGTTAAAACAAGCGTTATTTGCGGCACATTTTACCGATAATAGAAACATCTCCGATATCAATGTGCTTGCTGACATTGCAGCTGAGACTGGACTGGATCGTAGTGAGGCACTGGCAGTGCTAGAAGGTCAGTTCTTTGCAAAAGAAGTGCGAGCAGAGGAACAGCATTGGCAGCAGCAAGGCATTCAAAGTGTGCCGGCGATTATCTTCAACGAGCGTCATTTGGTCAGCGGTGCGCAAGGAGTTGAAAATTACATCAGCATATTAGAACAATTGGCGAACATGACTGACTAAACCGTCTGTCATTGTAAAAAAATAAAATAAAAAAATGCTGCTTCGACATCGAAGCAGCATTTTTTATTGTAGCGTTATCAGGTTAAAACCATGATACGGCTATGACTCTCAGCAATGAGGCTTAGAAATTAACAACCGTACGGATGCTCTCACCTTTATGCATTAAGTCAAACGCTTCGTTCACGTCTTCTATTGGCATCGTGTGGGTGATGAAATCCTGTAAAGGAATCTCACCTGCCAGATAGCGCTCGACATAACCTGGTAGCTCCGTACGGCCTTTCACACCACCAAATGCTGAACCTTTCCAGACGCGACCCGTCACTAACTGGAATGGACGGGTTGAGATTTCTTGTCCAGCACCAGCGACACCGATGATGACTGACTCGCCCCAACCTTTATGGCAGCACTCTAGCGCTGAACGCATGACATCGACGTTACCGATACATTCAAACGAATAATCCACACCGCCATCAGTTAGATCAACGATGACTTCCTGAATCGGTTTGTCGTAGTCTTTTGGATTGATACAATCGGTTGCGCCTAGTTTTTTAGCTAACTCAAACTTGCTTTCATTGATATCGATGACAATGATACGTTGGGCTTTTGCCATCGCAGAGCCAATCACTGCGGATAGTCCAATGCCGCCTAGACCAAAGATGGCAACCGTTGCGCCCTCTTCAACTTTTGCTGTATTCATGACCGCGCCCATGCCCGTGGTCACACCGCAACCAAGCAAGCAAACTTCTTCTAATGGCGCTTCTCTATTGACTTTGGCTAGAGAAATCTCTGGTAGCACAGTATATTCAGAAAACGTTGAGCAACCCATATAGTGATAGATAGGCTCGCCGTCTTTGTAAAAACGCGTCGTGCCATCTGGCATCAAGCCTTTACCTTGCGTCTCGCGTACTGCTGAGCAAAGATTGGTTTTTCCTGAGCGGCACATTTTACAAACGCCGCACTCTGCCGTGTATAACGGAATGACATGATCACCAACCTGAACGCTGGTTACGCCTTCGCCGACTTGCTCAACGATACCGCCACCTTCATGACCCAAAATCGCTGGGAATACGCCTTCTGGGTCTTCACCAGATAAGGTAAAAGCATCTGTGTGACAGACACCACTGGCCACGATTTTTACCAGTACTTCGCCTTTACGTGGTAGCATGACGTCTACTTCTTCGATAGACAATGGCTGCTTTGGGCCCCAAGCGATGGCGGCTTTTGATTTGATAAATTTATCTGACATAGGAAAATCTCTTTTTGATTGTTATTGATGGATTGTAACGTAACGTAAACTTAAAACGTCATTCTCGCCCAATCATTCTTTTTGTTCAATAAGGCTATCTGCTCGTTTTAATCGTCACGATTTCTGTGACTAAAACGGATAAAGATAGACTGAGCTTATCTTGCCTGCCCTCTGTAGGCAAGCATTGATGACCATAAAGCAGCATCTATTTACATTGATACTAACCATTATATTTATTTCTGAGCAGATAACAATATGCTATATTTGCAAATATCTTTTACATATTGGTAATAATCATGCGCTGGGAAGGGATTAGTGAGTTTGTCTGTGTGGCAGAGTATGGGAGCTTTACGCGCGCTGCAAAAGTGCTTGGCATCTCGACTGCGCAAGTCAGCCGCCAGATCAGTGCATTAGAGGAGCGACTGAATATAAAGCTGCTATATCGTACCACGCGTAAAGTCTCACTCACCGAAGAGGGCCGCGTGTTTTATCAGCATTGCCGCAGTGTGCTCGATGGTTTGAACGCGGCTGAGCAAGCGGTGAGCAATTTGCAATCAAAGCCTCAAGGTAGAATTAAATTGACCGCGCCTGTGACTTATGGCGAGCAGCAACTACTACCACTCATCAATGATTTTATGATGCAGTATCGTGAGATCGAAGTAACTGCTTTTTTGAGCAATCAACAGATTGATTTGGTCGAGGGTGGCTACGATTTGGCCATTCGTATTGGCAAGTTGCGCGACTCTACGATGATGGCAAAAAAGCTTAGCCTGCGCACCAATTTTGTCTGTGCGACACCAGCCTATCTCAATCAATACGGGGTACCGCGCACGCTTGACGATCTCAGTCAACATAACTGCCTATTGGGTACGCGCGACTATTGGCATTTTGTCGAAGATGGTACAGAAAAGAACTTGCGCGTCTCTGGTACCATACAGTGCAACAGCGGTTATAGTCTGGTTGATGCGGCGTTAAAAGGGCTTGGTATCGTACAGTTGCCTGATTACTACGTACAAAAACATCTGGCATCGGGTGCGTTGGTGAGCTTACTCGACGACTATAGAGAACCCAAAGAAAGCATTTGGGCGCTCTACCCACACAACCGTCAACTATCGCCAAAAATCAGACTACTGGTCGACTATTTGGCAGAGCGTTTGGTGTAACGATCAATTGGAATATATTGCCATCCCCTGCCTGATGACGCACAATAAGTATTGGGTATTGCCACCTACTACGGATCGCTCAAGGATATCACTACGATTAAAATTGTCTCTATTGCCGCTCTAGCATTGGCCGTGTCATCTTGTGCCAGTGTCGATACGTTTTTGAATAAAGCCGATGCTACTGATTCACCGACAGCAACAACCCAGTCAATCAACGCTGACAAAGGTCTAGTAACCCTACAAAGCAATCATTCCGTCCAAGATACCGCAGATAAGCTGGTCTCAATTATTGAAAGTAAAGGCATGAAAGTATTTGCGCGAATCGATCATCAAAAAAATGCGCAAAGTGTCGATCTATCATTACGACCAACGCAAGTCGTGATGTTTGGTAATCCTAAAGCAGGCACGCCATTGATGAATTGCGAACAAACGGTTGCCATTGATTTACTACAAAAAATCCTAATCAGTGAAGATGCCAATAAAAACGTCTGGCTCTCATACAATAATCCTGACTACCTAAAGACACGCCACCATATCAAAGGCTGTGATACTGAGCTTGATAATGCCTCAAAAGCGCTCAACGCGATCAGCACGGCGGCAGTTGCCAAATAATATCAAACGAGAAAAGTATCATCTAAGCAAAAAAAAAGGTGGGTGAGCAAAATCTCTACCCACCTTTTTCTTTGTGTAACTTATAAGCTGCATCAGTCACTATCAGATAACGACATTTCAGACTGCAGCTCTACTTTTAACTTCTTTGCGCACTCAATAATTTTTTTCCTGTCGGCAGGCAGCGCCCCATTCTCAAGGGCTGTTTCGCGCATTTGCACGGTAATATCATAATGCGGGTAGCTTGCGGTGCGGTGGAATAAACGTGGATCTACCTCAATCAATGCTGCAAAATCATGCAGCTCTTGCAAACTATCCGCAAGCATATGACACCATTTATAGCCTTTGAATTTTATCTGCACAACATCTACATATACCGCCATGAGACACTCTCTCTTACTTATCTTCTCAAAACAACCTTTACTGATATTTGCTACATATCCATGTGTCAGCATCTTTAATCTCACTCAAATTATCAACGCCATCCATTAAAACGTTACAATAATTCGCGCACATTTTTTTTCAGCTGCTTAAGTAGTTTTTGATATTCACTATGGTTAGTATCCAAGTTACTCAGGCGCCCATAACGTAGCTGACGGTAATCTTGTCTAATTTCAACCAGCTTTGTCTGAATCGCTATCGGGTTTTCACTGTCTGTTAAACGACTTGCATGACGGTGAGTATCGTTATCTAACCGTCTATCGATAGCAGATGCTAAGCGTTCTAGCCATGCCAACTGTCCTTCATTATCCTCTCGAGCCAATAATTTATCGCGCTTGCCGATATGTTTTGAGAGCTGGGCAAGCGGCAAATCTGCTGGATGCCAGCGTTTGCGCCGCCGCTGCCAAATGATGAATACTAAGGTAGTCATAACGATAATAGCACTGGCCGCTAACCAAATCACTTGCTGCATAATGGAGCGGATATTAAACCATTTTAATAGCGAATCTGCTTGTTTGTCTTGATCATAACCAACCACGTCTTTTTGCCAATAGTAACTGGCTTGGTCAGACAAGCGACGTAGTGTTTGTAGCATTTGATACTGCTGGTAGCTGATTTGCGCGCTAGCACCACTGCCAAACATGGCTGCGCCTTGCTGCTGGGTCATCGCATTCATACCCTGCTCAACTCGCTCAGGCGCCACAAATGACGTGGGATCGACACGTACCCAGCCTTGGCCTTCGAGCCAAACTTCAGTCCATGCATGCGCATCTTTTTGACGCACCTCCCAAACATCACCACCTTGACTCAGCTCACCACCTTGATAGCCTGCTACTACCCGCGCTGGAATACCAGCTGCGCGCATCATAAAGGTAAAGCTTGAAGAGTAGTGCTCACAAAACCCTGCTTTGGTCTGAAACAAAAACTCATCGATACGATCAGTATTGAGTCGTGGCGGTGACAACGTATAGCGAAACTCTGTTTGATTGATCCAGCGCTCGATAGCAGCCATGTAGCGCACTGGATCTGAGCCTGATTGTACAAATAACTGCTTAGCAAGCGCGCGTGCTTGCGGATTGCCCTCTGCTGGTAGTGTAAGATTCACACGTCGTGATGCATCAGTCAGAATCGGGTCAATACGCATTGATGAGAATTGCATTACATTATAGCGAAGCTGCTGCGTGACTGGCTGATCTTTTGATAATGTAAAGTTGGAAGTAATGTTGATATCTGGCTGCTGAGAAAAAGGATAATCGAGCCCGAATAACCAGTTCTGCTGAGTAGGTTCTAGGATAATTTGATAGCGAGTAGGTGCGGCTTGCACTTGCTCAGGAACGGTAGCAAAGGCATTTTGGATCCATGTAGGGGCTTGCGATCTAGTCGGCCATTGGCTTACCTGATTGCTTGGACGCCAGGTAACTCCGTCAAAATCACTAAACACGAGTCCGCGCCAATATAGTTGCTGTTGCGGTGGACGCTCATCGCCAAACTCTACGCGAAAAGCCAGCTCAGTTGACTGGCCTAGAATAGCAAAATCACCGGGTGACATACTATCAGACACACCTGTGGTCGCTTGCTGACCTGATAGTTGTACTGACCACAGTGGCGGCAGCCTAGGGAAAAATAGAAACAGCACCACTAACAATGGCAGTGCCCCAATCCCTAATACCCCTAAAGTACGCAGGCGTCCATCACCGTCATCATTGCTATCGTCGTTTAGGGCAATAAACGCCAGCAGGACAATAACAGCGCCCAGTACCACCTCTAAAGTTGTCAGCAACCCTTGATCCATTAAAAACAATGCAGCAAGTACAAATAACGATAGATTCAACACCACGTAAGCATCGCGCCGCTTGTACAGCTCCCAAAGCTTACTAGCGAGACATAGCACCAAAAATGCCACGCCCATATCCAGCCCAAATGCTGTGTTATACGTTAGCCATAGACCTACTAGACCTAATAAAAAACCCAGCATCTGCATGCTTTGATAGACACGTTTTAAATGCGAGAGTTTTTTTAGCCGACTCTTGAGACGCGGTAGTTGGGCAATGATACTAATCGCCGCAAACCCGATTAACCATATTGGCAAGTGAGCAGCATGTGGCAACACGACTGCTATTTGAGCAATTAGCACCCAGTAGTAGGCTGGTAGAGCCAGTAATCGCCGATACCATTTATTATCAGCTGCTATGCCACTTTTCGCTTGTATATTTTGACCGAGTGCTAACTGCTCAAAGCTTGCCGTTTTTGTGGCATCGGTTGCAGAAAACTGTTTGGGTTCATTCATGGTGCTTTCGCCAGCCTTAGCAAGCACGCTTGCGCAAAAGTCTCGCCATCACCCACCGCTGCGCTAGTAGGCGTATCATTGGGTAAACGCATTTGAAAGGGCACGCCTAATTGACCCAATGTCAACGCCCCATGAGCCAATTGCGCAAGCTTCTGTTCATGATGAGCACCTGGCATATCTGCATAATCAAGCGTTTGCTCATGACCGACAGGGTCTGCAAAGTGCTTGGTAAACATGCCTTGACCCCGTGCCACATGGCCCCAAGAGACACGGGCCAGTGACTCCCCTTCAATATAACTGTCTAGCCGCTCAAAATCATCCTGTCCTTGCTTATATTGGCCACCGACTGGTAGATCCTCCGAGCTTGCAACTGAATACTGCACCTGCCAGTCAAATGCTTCAGGTTTGGGATACACCCAAGTCTTACGCGCAAAATAGACATAAGACCAAGCACGCATAATACCCAAAGGATAAACGGTTTTAATTATTAGTCGTGGCAGCTCAAGAGGACCGCGATTGTAAGTTTGAACAGGTAGGCGAATAGTTTGCTCACTTTGTAGACTCGTTACGAGTATGGAGCTTTGCCGATTCGTGCCACTTTTATCCTTCTTGTCAGCTGCTTGCTCAAACTCAAATAATAACTGTCGCCGTGGTTGACGGCTCTCACTTTTGAGTTGCAGTGTCACCCAAGCAGGTGTCCCCGCCTCTGTCATAGTGACCTCCAGCAAATGCACTTGTAAGCCAGATATATGAGCAAAAGTCACATGAAAACTGATTAGCCAGACGCTGACCAGATAAAAGCACAAGCCAAGTACCAAGTTATTGCCATAATTGATACCTGCGATAAAGGTAATCACTAATAGCACAGCAAATAGCATACCCTCACGACTAAAAAAAATATAGACGTTGCGTAGATTGAGCGTCGCGCTATCATTTTTGGGTGCGCGCGAGGCAAACCAACGGCTCATTGCTGACCTGATTGACGCGGTTAAGGCTTTTGGTAAAAAGCTCATGACTACCCTATTCTTACCATGTAATTGACTCTAGTCGCTAGTCCTCAGCCTAACGGACTCAATGATATAGCCATGTATTATCAAACCTGCTCGTACTTCAATATAGATAACTAAAAATATAGACAGCTAAACGATGACAGGCACGTCTGCTAAAATGCGTTGGGCGATGGTTTTTGTTGCCTGCCCACCAGTCACATGCGCGGGTACGAAACGCTGACCGAGACGATGATCAGCCACGGCAGCGAAGACCGCTTGGATATCTTCAGGCGTCACCTCCATATGCCCCGACACATAAGCATAAGCCTGTGCAGCACGCTGTAGCGATAGCACGCCACGTGGTGATAACCCATGATACTCTTGGCTTGCTCGAGTCTTTGCAACAAGTCTTTGTAGATAATCCAATACCACGTCCGCCACATAAACTTGTTTTACGCCTTGTTGTGCCAATAGCACAGCCTCAGTATCAAGCACCGTATCTAGATCCTTTAATAGCTCACGGCGATCTTGACCTTTTAGTAGTTCACGCTCTGCCATAGGTGATGGATAGCCCAATGACAGACACAGCAAGAACCTATCTAACTGTGATTCAGGTAACGGATAGACGCCAGCTTGTTGCAGTGGGTTTTGGGTTGCAATAACAAAGAACGGCTGCGGCAAAGGATAAGTTTGTCCATCTTGCGTCACTTGTCGCTCTTCCATTGCTTCAAGGAGTGCGCTTTGCGTCTTGGGGCTGGAGCGGTTGATTTCGTCAGCCAGTAGCAGTTGAGTAAAAATAGGACCGGGACGAAATTCAAAACGCAGTTTACTTTGGTCATAGATACTCATGCCTAAGATATCGGCAGGGAGCATGTCATTGGTGAACTGCACTCGGCTAAAACTCAGGCCTAACAGCTTAGCTAACCCTTGAGCCAGAGTTGTCTTACCCATACCAGGTAAATCTTGTAGCAATAAATGCCCACCTGCTAGTATGCCACTGAGTGCCAATTTAACTGCTTGCGGTTTGTCCAATACAATTTGGTTCAATTGCGCCATCAATTGTGCAATTTTCTGCTGATTGCGTTGCAAATCGGTGCCACTAGGAGCGGATTGACTAAGCGTTTTGGCTATTTTTTGATATGTAGGTGATGGTGCTCTATCGTTAGGGGCATGGGTCATAGTAAATTATCGGCTCATTTTTTGGGTCATAACGATCAACCAGTAAGGTCAGTTCGCATCATCTACGACGATCGGCGCATCAGCGCGGAGGGTTGATAAATACGCAATAACATCCGCGCGCTCTTTGGCATCTGGCATAGGGTCTGATAGCATCTTTGAATCTGGCATGGCTTTTTGTGCATCCGCGATATAGGGATCGAGTGTTTTGGCGTCCCATACCCATCCTGACTCTGTGAGCCCTTTGCTATAAGTGTAATCTTTTAGCTCAGCAGCTGGTGCGCCGTATATATTCATTAATTGCGGGCCCTTTTTATTGAGACCAGCGTTGAGCTGGTGGCATTGACTGCAAGCATCTTGATAAATTAACGAGCCATTATCTGCATCTCCATTGACATATAGTGGTAGTGTCACAGGGTCGCGATGATCAGGCGGGGTATGCTCACAAGCAGTGAGCAATAAAACAGCGGCAAAAAGACTGCTTATTTGATATTTACTAATAATAGACATTTTGGCAATCTTTGGTTGGTGAGCATTAGCGATAAAGATTTTGTAGCATCGCAATATGTTAACTGGCAATCTTTAGCGTTTTGCTAGGCTTTTCTAAATAGTATCCTTGCAGATAGCGCGCCCCCACACTCCATGCGACTGACATAGTCGCTGCATCTTCAATATACGGCATTAGCACATCAACATTTACCTCATTGATGCGCATGATAAGTGATTTAACCGTGTCTAAGTTATCTGCTGAATGGATATCTTGTACATAGTTACGCGCCAAACGCACGATATCCGGCTGCACTAAATTGGCAATTTCGATAGATTTGGCAGAAGAACCAAAATTGGTAATGCCCATTTGACAGTTGACTTCATCAAGGGCCGAAAACTGGGATTTTGCCACAGTTAAATGATCCGAGATGTCTTTTTCGTTAAATTGCAACGTTAAGACACCAGCGGCGCCGCCTACTGCCTTGATCAGTTGGCTTGCCACATTGGGCAGTTTCTTGTCAATTAATGAGGCACTGGTTAGCTGCACCAATAGTCTGGCTTCAGGATGCTCTTTACGGACATCATTGATTTTTTTGCACGCATTAATGAGTACCCAGCGATCTATCTTTTCAAGTAGCTTGTGTTTTCTGGCCACAGCCATAAACTGATCAGGAGTCAATACCGTGTTATCGGCATCGGCCAATGGCAGACGTAGATACACTTCAAAAAAGTCACTACGATCTTGATTGATATCGTATATTGGTTGAAATGACAGCTCAAATCGACTGTTTGTAATAGCATCAATCAGAGACTCAGCAAGCGCATGATCATCACTATTGGCATGCTCACTTGGATCATATAGATGATAAGTACCACCATGGTTAGAGGTTTCGACCATGATCTGGCTAATAGCATCCATAGCACGCTCTATTATTATAGCGGGCTCTGCGGTATTTTTTTCGATTTTGACGATTGCGATACTTACCGTGGTACTCGTCGTACGCTTATCTACCTCAATGAGCATCTCACTGATACGCGAACCGATGTTCTCAGCCAGCTCTTCGAGCTCTGAGGTAGTTTTGTCTTTGACAAGTATCATAAATGCGGTATCACTAAAGCGGCTGACATGTCCATTCGATACCAGTTCATCTAGTGCATAGGCAACCTGTTTGACAGTCGTATCTACTCCTTGCAGTCCGAGGCTACTTCTTATT
The DNA here is from genome assembly GCF_001921765.1 of Psychrobacter sp. C 20.9. Taxonomy (NCBI): domain Bacteria; kingdom Pseudomonadati; phylum Pseudomonadota; class Gammaproteobacteria; order Moraxellales; family Moraxellaceae; genus Psychrobacter; species Psychrobacter sp. C 20.9. The sequence continues at coordinate 117,258 of NZ_MRYC01000008.1, forward strand.
TTTCCAATGTTATCGAGCTGTACATAGAGCAATGCTGCTGTCAGCACGCCTTGAGTTGCTTGCTGGTGTACTATCGCCATTTGCTCCTCAAAGCCGCGGCGATTATTCACACCTGTCAGGTTATCTTTACGCTCTGCTTCAGCCAAGCGTTTGGCAACCTCTGCGCTGTTGCTAGCATTTTGTTGTATGATAATCTGAGTAACGGGTTCGCCATCTAAAGTCGCAGATGCCAACTGTAATTTTGCCTCAAAAGTACTGCCATCTGTGCGCACGCTTTCAAAGTTAAACTCAACTTCGTCACGGCTACCTTTATCGAACTGACGTAGAAATTGCTTGAAGTCCTTGACACTATCGCCACCTGAAATCAAATCAACAACAGGCACACCTATGGCATCATTCATTGACCGAAAGCCAAACAGTTGAAGATAGGGATCATTGGCAAAGATATGGATACCTTCATCGATATAGGCAACTGCACTTTTCGAGTTTTTAATCAGCACATTGGCACGTTGCTCTGCTTCTGATAGGACATGGCGTAGTTTCTTGAGCTCACGGCGACTACGCAAGCTGTCATGCTGTAAGCAGATAGCCATAACGATAGCCATCTCTTGATCAGCCTTGAGTGCTTTGACCATGGTTCCGCTCATCACCGCAGGCAACCCCTCATCATTACACGCGGTCGATATTACCTCATCCTTCATCAAATAAATCATCGGCAAATCAATGCTATGCTCTTGAATGATGCCAACCACATCCGTAAAGCTCATATCATAGGCACTACCGAACACCAGCACATCCCATGACTGGCGCAGTACTTTTAATAGCTCTTCTTTATCATCCAAAAATCCTAAATTCACGCTGTCATAATAATCACTCAGTAGATGTACAAGACGCTCAGCATAGAGCTGATCATCGTTAATCACTAATAAATTTAAGGTGGACTGAATGCGCATAGGTAGCCTTTTAATCTTATGGTTGTATCTTTATCTCTTATTTTTGACACCTTATACTGTTTCCAAAAACTAACCTAGCTTAGAAAACATTATAGAGAGTAGGCTCAGTAAGTATTGTGATAGTGGCTGAGTTTTAGTTGGCATGATATATTCTAGCGCCCGAGGTATCTTATAAATCAGAGTAACAATATCCCTCATTATAGACAATAATTCGGTTGACTGCAGGTTAACTTATGACCTTGTTTGTTTAATATCATCATCAAAAAAACATCAGCCTTTTTTCTTATACGGTACAACCTATCTTTCTTTCAGTAAATTTATAAATAGTCATTATTTGGCTATTTCGTATTGACTAAACCCGTCAGTCATCAGTAATCTACGACCCAAACGTAAATGGGTCTGTTTACTGTTGATACGCATGATGACTCTATCATCAGGCTGAAAGTAAGACGAAGGTACAATAAGCGAACTCATGGTTTGCAGCTGCTCATCTTTGCCAAGAATCAGCGCTGGCACAAAATGATGGTTCAGTGGGTCCCTCCCTTCCAAGCGCAACCCGCATGCCACAATCTGATGACCAAGCAATTGCCATTCAACCTCTTTGTCTTTGGTATCAAAGTGCCGCCAACGTACTACCCCTATTGACCAATCAGGCTGCTCTGACACATCAGGTTGACAGAGTAAGAACAAACTCATGATATGTAATGATGGCGGTGTGGTTGCAACAAGCTCGCCATCTATCGTATCCATGTCAAGAGCTTCCTCTCCAACATGCTCTTCATTCAAGACATCTACTGTTGGTACCAATCGCAGTGTACGAAATAATGACAGACTGTCATGGCTGTCAAACACCTCTATGTCTAATACGCTATTACTGTTTTGCTCTGCATTAACCGTGTCATAACGAGGGCGCTCATCTATGGATAACTCATCTATTGCTATCAAGCTAGCAAAGCTGTTTGAGTCACCAACATGGTGATGGATACTGTTAAAACCAGCGATTAAACTCGCACGATGTTTGATACCATATTTAGTAGGCAGCGTGAGCTGTGGTTGTAGATAACGATAACTGACTGTCATTGATATTGTATTCAACAGACCGTGTCCTATCCCCACATTACTCCTCTCAGTGGATAGCTGCCTACGTGAATTAAAATACTGCACCATAGGAGTCAGCTCTAAAAACAAACAGTCATAGCGATCTTCATAGGGATTTATCTCAGAGTTGGGCGTTAGATACGTTGGTGGTTTATCACTCTGTAAATCTACGAACACGCGTGTTTCCGTCGTTGGTTCTATTGTCGCAACAATATAATGAGACCATTCATGCAATAAACGTTGTACCAATAGAACATTAGGACGACGCATGGCACATACATTCAATAAACTATGCAAACATATTTGGCAATAAAGCTGATGAATACTATTTGTGTAAGGTGTCACTGTTTCTCGATTCAGATCGAGATGAGACACACGCTGTTGATAAGCGAGATGATACAGCTGATTAATTCTCGACCAGAGATAATCTGATGGCTTGCGATAGCAAAGTGCCTCTTCACACAATAGCTTGTGGTACCTCAGTAGCGACTGATAAATGGCAACCGTAAGCGTATTGGCGCGCTTTTTATTAGTATTAAAATAGCGCGGAAAACCTTTCTTTAAAATATTTTTTGGCTGACTGTTTGATATTAATTCTTGACGACGTACAACCTTGTCATAAGCCAAAATAATTAAATAATGCAAGGATTTTACTTGAGCCACATAACCCAACTGCACCTCACTCAGCACGCCTGTTTCATAAATATACTGCTGTCGTAACGTGGCAATCAACCGATCTGAAGCATCGCTCACAGCCGTCATCAGTTTAAGGCGTTGAAGCTCATCTATATTGGCCTCGCATAATACGGAGAGAACTTTTTCTAAGTGCTCAGCTTGCTGCTCTTGGGTTTGTGAAGATAGCGTTGTCAATAGTTTGAGAAAATGATGCTCTTGGCCGCTCCCTGATTGGTTTGGCGTTGGTAGTGGCTCTTTGGAAGAAAGGGTTTCTTGAAACATAGAGAAAGTTATCATCAGTATTCCTACTCACTGTTAGTCACTCTGAGTAAGTTGACAAGAGGCAAGTATGCAACCACACAAAGTAGAGCAATATCAGGTAAAAAGCATGCAAACTGTGTATTGTTTTAAAGAGGCTATGGGTATGAACGATAGACGTTTTATTGTTAGACAATATATTTTAGGCGTTCTATCAATATAATGCCTGATACCGTGACCCCCTTCTTATAAAAAATCAGTCACTGACCAATTTTTATCAACAATCGTCTCTTTTTAACAGGTTTTTTCTGCACCCCTATATTGCCTGCGTTAAATATGTTTGTAAATATCAATCGGCACCTTAAATGGCCTATTCGGCAGTTCTCTGACCAACTTGGGTACCAAATATCCCGGTAATGCTGCCAATAACGACCAGTAGAGCTCAATTGACGACCGCTCGTCATTATCAAAATGCGCGGCACCAGCCACCTTATCCAATACGTGCAAATAATACGGTAGTACGCCACAAGCAAACAAACGCTGGCTTAATTCTGTCTGAGCATCGATATTATCGTTAACACCTTTTAATAGTACTGCTTGATTTAGCATCGTCACGCCAGCTGCGCGAGCACGTTGAAGGTACTCTGCTGTCAGATCATCAATCTCGTTGGCATGATTACAATGAATGACCATCACGAGACGGCAACGACTTTGAGACAGTCTGTCTAATAGTGCGTCATCCAATCGGGCTGGAATAACCAGCGGTAGACGAGTATGTAGTCGAATCGTCGTCAGCTGCGGAATAGATTCCAAAGTATCTAACCATGCAAATAAACGTCTATTGGTCACATTTAAAGGATCACCCCCGCTCAAAATCACTTCATTGATTTCAGGATGCGCGCTGATATAGTTGATGATATTTTCTTTTGCATCAGCAGTTGGCATATTGGCGCTATAGTCGAAATGCTGACGGAAACAGTAACGACAATGAATCGCGCACGCCCCAGTGATCGTCAGTAATACTCTTGATTGGTACTTGTGCAGCATTCCTTTGACAGGGTTTTGGCTGTGTTCACTTAACGGGTCCGCCACATAGCCAGTGACCGCAATCTGCTCACGCTTATCTGGTAGGACTTGTTTTAGTAAAGGATCATCACGGTCGCCCACAGTCATTTTTGCCACAAAGCCGCGCGGCACACGCAGCACAAAATGCTTCGGCACATAGACGTCTGCGCGCAATGATTCAAGTTTTAGGAGACTGAGCAGCTCATCAACAGAGGTAATGGCTTCCGATAATTGCGTTTGCCAGTTTTTTTGTGTGATTAAATGGTTTATCATGACAGCCTACTACCTGTACCCAAAATCGGATATTATACGCCCTTAGTGTCTACCCTATCAAAGTATACTGCTAATACGTAAGCACTTGGCTTGGCAGCAACTTTTGGTACAGTCAGCCTCATATCTATCTACTACCATATCTACAACCCCTAGGAGTCTCTTGTGGCAAGTTTTTCTACTAATGAATTTAAAGCTGGTCTAAAAGTCATGCTTGATGGCAACCCTTGTGCCATTCTTGAAAACGAATTTGTCAAACCCGGTAAAGGTCAAGCCTTTAACCGCGTTAAGCTGCGTAATCTTCGTAGTGGTAAAGTACTGGAGCAAACATTCAAATCAGGCGACAGCTTAGAAGCGGCTGATGTGGTGGATACGGAAATGAACTATCTATACAATGATGGTGAGTTTTGGCACTTTATGCATCCTGAAAGCTTTGAGCAAATTCAAGCTGACAAAAACGCGATGGGCGACGCGATACAGTGGTTAAAAGAGAACAGCAATGCTCTATGCACCATTACTTTGTTCAATGGCACACCTTTATCAGTAACGCCGCCTAACTTTGTTGAATTACAAATCACAGAAACCGATCCTGGTGTACGCGGTGACACCTCAGGTGGCGGCGGCAAGCCGGCTAAGCTAGAAACTGGTGCCGTGGTACGTGTACCGCTATTTGTACAGCAAGGTGAAATCGTCCGTGTTGATACGCGTACGGGTGACTACCAAACTCGCGTAAACTAATAGCGCGATAAGCGTGATTGATCGCTGAGATTGTTGTGTTGATTACTAATAAAAAAGCTTAACCGTTTATAGAGCGGTTAAGCTTTTTTGTGTTTACAGCGGCTGTATTCATTGTCGCATAGTCGCCTTTAACGTTTGGTAGCGCCTAGTATTTAGTTAGTCGCGCCTAATATTTAATAGTCATTGTCATGGCAATTATCATGATAACGACCTGTGACTTACTCCTCTTCTGATAGCTGCTTTTGTATCAACCAATATTGCACTAAAGCATTTAGCTGCTCCTGTTTAAAAGGTTTGGTGCAATAATCTTGCATACCCACTTTTAAGTACTTTTCGCGCTCTCCATCCATGGCATTGGCAGTCAAAGCGATAATAGGTGGTAGGTCTTGAGGGTCATAAAGCTCATGCAGCTTAATAGTGGCCTGTACACCATCCAAAATCGGCATGTGATGATCCATCAAGATGACATCATAACGTTTGGGAAACAAAGCAAAAGCTTCAATCGCTTGTTGACCATCAGTCACATGAGTGACGGTATGACCGCTATTGGTCAGTGCCTTTCTGGCAATAATGGCATTAACGGTATCATCTTCTACCAATAAGATATGACCTGCACGCTCGTGGCTAGGCTCTGCCATTGTGAGATCATGAGAGTCTTGCCATGCTTCGTATTTCTCTTCATCAATAGTCGGTAGCGGCAATAACACTCGAAATGTAGTACCAACGCCTACGGTACTATCGACACAAATATACCCACCCATCAGATCGACAAGAGATTTGCAGACGGAGAGCCCAAGACCTGTACCACCATAGAGACGATGCGTGAATTTATTGGCTTGATCATAAGCATCAAATATTGCCTCTAATGACTCAGCTTTTATACCGACACCTGTATCTGTGACCTCAATACATAAGGTTATATTCTTATCCGCCTTACGTTCTAACGTCTCCTGCCTCATGCTATTTTTATCAATATTTTCACGATAGCAGTTATCCATATGCTTGACATCAATGCTCACTCGCCCGCCCTCACGAGTAAATTTGATTGCATTATTCACAAGATTTGCAATGATTTGTTTGAGACGTACCGGATCCCCTTTTACATAAGGTGATAACGACTCGGTATAATGGTAATCTAGCGTCAAACCTCGTTGACGTGCCTTAGTAGAAAATAGGCTGACCACTTCATTACATAATGTAGATAAATTGAGTGGGATAGAATCAATATACATTTTTCCAGACTCAACTTTCGATAAGTCCAAAATCCCATTAATAATCACCATCAAATGCTCATTAGAGACTTTGATATTATCTACATACTCTCGCTGTTCAGCGCTAAGCTCAGTGTCACCTAGCATCTCTACCATACCAATAATACCGTTCATTGGTGTTCGTATTTCGTGACTCATATTGGCCAAAAAGTTAGATTTCATCTCATTGGCATGTTTGGCATCACGTTCTTTGTCCTGTAGCTTCAACGCATCTGCTGCCATCATCGCAAACTGCGCCAATATCTCTTTTTGTTGGTCACTAAAGCTATGATTGGGCTTGGTATCCATCAGGCATAATGAACCTAACCGGTAACTTTTATTGCCCTCATGCAAAATGATCGGTGCACCCGCATAAAACCGCAAATGAGACAAGCCTGTAACTAATGGATTCTGATGAAAGCGACTGTCCTCCAATGCATCTGGCACCACAAAGACTTCATTAGATAAAACCGTATAATTACAAAAGGCTACTTCACGTGTTGTGGTACGTACACTCTCAGTCTCACTGTTGAATTTGCAGGCTGCTTTTAAATATTGCGTTTCCTCATCCATAAAAGTGATCGTTACCACCGGCACATCAAAAAACAGTTTTACGAGTGCAACGAGTCGATCAAATGCAGGCTCCTCATCTTCATTGAGTACCTGATATTTTTTCAACTTGTTGATACGCTCTACTTCATCTACCGCTACTGGGTAGCTGCTTTTAGGTGAGTTAGATATAGACAAGATCGACTCCATTAAATAATATCAGACGCTCGATTGGTGACTCGTCTGCTTTATCAATAATTGTAACGCTTCATTCACCATAATCATTGCGACCACCGATGTGACGACCACTGCCGACCCATAACCACCACATTGTAGCCCGCCTACTTGGCAGCTCTTATCCACATGTGGTGGCTCGGTAGAATAAACACATTTGATACCGAACTTCTCTTTTAGCGCGCTATTGATGCCTTTTTCGTGGCGCAGCTTGTTACGCAATTTGGCAAGCAATGGATCTTGATAGCTGTCGCGCAAGTCGCTCACTCTTATTTGACTTGGATCTATCTTACCACCTGCACCACCTGCACAGACCAGCTTTAATTTATTAAAACGGCAATGTAGGGCAATCGCCAGCTTGGCATTCATATCATCGACGCAATCTAAAATTACAGTAGGTCTACCTTGATCAGCGGCTGCTTTCGCTTGATGGCGACTCGGCAGTAGCGCTGCGACGTTTTCGACGGTCAAGAAATCATCAACGAGATTTAAGATGACTTTAGGATTGATCTCTCTAATACGTGTCGCCATTGCCTCAATTTTGCTTTGACCAAAAGTACTGTCTAGCGCCGGTAGCTGCCGATTGACATTAGAGGCCACCAACACGTCCAAATCAATTAAAGTAATGGTTCCGACTGCCGTACGTGCCAACGCTTCTGCCGCCCAAGAACCAACACCGCCTACCCCAATGATATAAACATGCGACGCTGCAAACGTATTGACAGCTGATGTGCCATAAAGCGTGCGCGTACCTTGAAAGCGGCGGTCATACTGCTCATTTTTTTCATCTACGCTAGCTTGTACATTATCATATTCGGTAGTGACTGGCTCTACGACTGGGTGCTCAATTTGTCTGGTTTCATTCATAGCTTTTTAAATACTCTTTTTAAATATTTTGACTGTGCTTACTTCATCTTTTAAGTATAAGTTTAATAATTATGTTGGGTAGGCCCAGTTTACTTTTAGGGCATCGCAGCTATTTTGCCATAACTGCTTAGCAAGTTTATCCTGTGAGACACCCAATAATTCACTTAAACTCGACAATACCCAAGGCAAATTAGCAGGAATATTCCTATCATGTGCGTGGGCTGCCTCCCATTCATTGTCTGGGCTTTGTCCAACGGCTGAATGCTGACTATTTGAATTTTGACACATAATCGGAGTCATGTCCGGACAGTCTGTCTCAATCACCAAGCACTCAATACCATATGTATCCACAGCGGCTTGAATAGCACGGCGCAGTTTTTTGGCGTTCGGATTGGTCACCTGACCTGTAACACCCAGCTTGAACCCTAGTTTTACAAAAGCTTTGGCCTCTTGTTCACCACCACTAAAACTATGCGCAATACCGCCCAATGTGTGAGCATCGTATTCGTGCGCTTTTAATATAGCGAGCGCTTCGGCATGCGCCTTACGAATATGAAGCATTACGGGCAACTGGTGGGTCACAGCGATATCTAGCTGCGCCTCAAAGAACCGCTTTTGTTTATCAAAAACAAAAGGCTCTTTCATTGCATCAGTAAAGGTATCCAAGCCTATTTCACCAATGGCTAATGGTCGACGGTCAGCAACCATTTGTGCCAATTCTATCAAATGAGCATCAGTATGCTGCTCGATATAAAAAGGATGTAAGCCTAGCGCAATATGGGTACAGAAATCAGACTCGTTATGCTCGCCAGTGTCTATGCCAAAACGCTTTGATAACTTATCGATCAACTGCTTAGTGTCATACATACGCTCAAAGTGCTGATATAAATAGCCCACGAGCACAAGATGCCGAATGCCTTGGTTGTAAGCTTTTTGAACCTGTTGCTCTCGATCATTATCAAATATTGGCGCGTCGAAATGTGTATGTGTATCGATAAGGGGATACATACTGGTTGATACTTGTTTTACCTTAGTCGATGACTCAGGACCAGACATAAATACACTCCAAAAACAACGTGTTTAGCAAAATACTTTATCAACCATCATATTATACAAATGGTTGTAGTAACAGCTTATTCAAGCGATGCAGCGTTTACTATAAAGCGCTATGCGCCCCTACTGGGTATCCTTATCCCCGTGATAAGCATTCTTATTTTTTAAATTTGCGATATTAGTGTCAGTCACCTTATCGGATTTTCGACTACTACGCCGAGGAATAATCAATAAGGCGGTGGCCACAGCACCCAAGACCAGCCAACTTTTACCCCTTTTATGATTTGCCATAACTGTCTCTACCTATTGATACAGCACCAATTTTATGGATATAAATGTGCATACCTATTTTTATCTCACTAAAGTTTAGTATACGTAAAATACGACGGTCGCTCTGTTTAGCTGTGTTACGAATACGCAAGCCAATATACGATGTAACGTTTATTTATTACATCGTACATTGGCTTGTGCTGATTGAATATATCAATTGTTTAAAGTGGTGGTTAATAACTGCTTTAACGATTGAGAGGATATGTCGTCATACCATCGTTGGGACTATCTACCTTGGTAAATCCTTGAGGGGTTGATCTGGGTGTTTGATCGCGCTTAGGAATAAGGGGGTTGAGCGGCATCAATTCATAGTCTGCATCGACATTACCATCCCAGCCCTGTGTTCCGCTCAACGGGAGCTGTTTGATCGTACCATTTTTATCGATGACCAATTGCAGTACACGCATCTGGTTAAATTTACGCTCTGTGACACTGGCGACCGCGCCGCCATCACGTAAGATGGTTGGCTGCAAAAATATAATCAAGTTACTCTTTTGAGTACTGTCATTGTCAGAGCGGAACAACCTGCCAATCACTGGTACATTTCCTAAGCCCGGAACTTTTTGCTGGCGTGTGGTGCTATTGTCACGCATCAAACCACCTAGGGCGATGGTCTGCTGATCATCGGCTAAAATCGTTGTATTAATGAGACTTTTATTGGTAGTCAAACCACTAGCATTGCCAGTAGTACCTGGTACGACGGAAGATACTTCTTGTGAGACCTCCAAACGTACGGTGCCATTATCACCAATATGAGGGATAACGTTAAGATTGATACCAATATCTTGACGATCAATGGTCTGGAAAGGGTTGTTTGAGTTGTTACCACTAGTAGTATAAGAACCTGTGACAAAAGGTACGTTTTGACCAACCAAGATACTGGCCTTTTCATTATCCAATGTCAAAATAGACGGCATGGACAATAGATTGGCACTGGTAGAAGAGTCGAGTGCCTGCAAAATGGCACCATAAAATTCCGTATTACCCTGACTGTCTTTTCGGCTATCGCCAATCCCAACCAATGCACCAACGATAGAGCTGGCAGCGGAGCTAATACCTGCGGCGCCCGCAGCAGCACTACCACCCAATGCGGCAGCGGCCAAAGTGGTCGCACTAGCACCGACATTATTGAAGTTGACGACGCCATAGCCACTATTGGCATTACCAAGCGCCCACTGAACGCCTAGCTGGGTTGCATCATCGCCTGAAACTTCGACGATAGCAGCTTGAATTAAGACTTGTGCGCGGCGACTGTCCAATTGGTTGACCGCATCTTCAATCTCAAACATGAGCTCAGGGGCAGCATTGACGATAACGGCATTTTGTGTCTCGTCAGCGATGATACTAAAAGGTCGGCCACCAACGCCTGTGCCCGCACCACTGGTATTGCTAGCAGGCACAACTGATGTACTACTGCTACTACCAATACTCTCACTCGCCGCACTGTTAATGGTTGCCCCTGTACTGCTTGCATCATTTAAAGAAGCGGACTCTAACGTTGAGGTGGCTCCAGCGCTATTAATCGATTGATTGGCCAAAAGGCCTCGTAGCATATCGGCAATATGGCTAGCACTGGCATACTTTAGGCGAAAGACACGTAACCCACTTAATCGTCTTGTCGGTGTGGTATCTAGTTGATTAACCATTTCCTGAACCTTGGCAATCATCTCAGGGCTGCCTTTGACCAGCAACCTATCACTGGACGAATCAGCAATCACTTTGAGCTGATTATTACCACCTTGTGCTTGTCCGCTACCAGCGCTTGCCACCAAGGCACTGATTAACTCCATCATACGTTCGGCATCGACGTGGCGTAGTGGTATCACTTGCAGACTGTCATTAACGTTGCTGTCTAAATCACGGATAAGTGCGGTAAGTTGGTTCAGACTATCCGCACGATCTGATAGTACCAGCGCATTTACACCAGGCACAGCGGCGGCATGTGCAGACTGCGGCATCAAAGGTCTTATAACGCCCAATACTTCTGCCGCTTGAGTATTCGTCAAATAAATCACTCGGGTTGCGAGCGACTCACCGACGCTATTGCCGCGCAAGTCAACGGCGACACCAGACTGCTTGGCGACATTATCTGGCACCAGTTTGATCGTCGTACCTGACTCTATCGCTGCAATCCCATTGACTTGCATCACACTTAAGAACAGCTGATAAATCTCATCACGCGATAAGGCTTTGTTCGAGATGACCGTCACATTGCCGTTGATACGAGGATCAAGGACAAAGTTTTGGTCGGTGATGGTTGCCACTTCATTAATAAAGGCTTTAATATCGGCATCTTGCAAGTTGACCTTCCAGCTCTCAGCACTCGCTAGACCCATGCTAGCAGCCCATAAGGGTACCGCTAGGCAAAGAGGACGAAACAGGCGCATCAAACGCGGCAGGATACGGTGTAACGGTGTGGCTGAAAATTGATGAAAACTTACCATATTGATAATTACCTACAGTGATATTGCGTCATATGTACTGAGTTTTTAACGAGCACTCTTTGCTAAAAGTCCGTCTTATTAGAACTGTTGACGGATAGTAATAACTTGCTCACCACGTTGAACCTCGATTTGTGCTTCGCCTGCTTGCTGTACTTGCTGTAATACGCTTGCATCCTGAGCAGGGTTGTTACCTACGTTTTGCCCGTTTACTGTCAACACTTTGTCGCCTGGCTCTAGTCCGAGTCGATTGCGTAATTTTGATGGCATCGCTGCGGTGACTTGGTAGCTCTCACCTGAGGCCATCACCCCCATTCTACTCAAATAACTGGCAGGATTTTCTTGCAGCGCGGTGACCGCCTCTTCAATCGCCGTTTGCGGACTGCTTTCACTATTCGTCTCTGTCGGTTCAGGCGGCGTATCTTGTAGTGTCTGAGGCGCAGTCGGTAACATACTATTGTCCGGCAAACGCTGATTACTGACGCCGCCTGCCAGCATGTCACTTTGATCTAGCGGCATAGCATCTGGCATGCTAATCACTGTTTCTTTATCATTGGCATCCGCGATAATAACCGAATTCCAATCAACAGCGACAAGAATATAGTCGCTGTCTTTTAGTCCATCACCAATTCGGTAATTTTTTACCTCACCATTAATGTTAAGCAACGCTGAAGACATGCTCTCCGGTATGGCGAGTAGTACGCCTTTAAGCTCAACATTGGGTGGTGGCTGGACTGCCGCTGCAATAGGGTCAGGATCAGCAAATATCGCAAACAAACCACTATAGTCATTGGCAGACTTTGTATTGTTTTGCAAAGGGGCTAGCGGCAATGCTGGTGCTAAGGGCGCTGCTAATAGTAACCACAAAAGACGCGCCGCTGTCCAACATAGCCAAGCAATTGCCAGTAGCAACAACCACCCTGAAAAACGATTGAGAGTATTCACAACAGGCTTTAGACTTGCAGCAATATTTGACATTTAGGGCGCCCCCAGACCAGTGAGCAGTGGCTGGCGCACACTAACGACTGGTGTATCCTGCGGTGCTTGCCCTTTGTATTCAGGCATGTTTTCTAATAGGCGCTGAGTCAGACTGACATCTAGCATGTTGTCCCCGTCTATATACAGATCGCCTAAGCGCTTATCTTGATTATTCAATAGGTTGATGTGCAGCAGATTTTTATTGTTCTTTTGCTCAGCACTCAGCTCAGCTCGCAATGCAGGCATAGTAATATAAAAAACCTTACCCCCACTTGGATAGCCGACTTCACCGCCAACCCAGGTCAACTGACCATCAGCTTCACTAAATCCCGCCGCATTTTTAGCAGACTCATTCTCAGCTGATTCCGATGATGCATTGTCGCTAGACTGACGCTTTAACGAAACGCCATTGACTTGAATGGGTGTGTTAGGCAGTTGCCAATCAACCACACTTGCCAAAGTCTCAGGAGCAATCTTTCCGCTCATATCATCAACTTGCCATGAGTTTAAACCCAGTTTTACCTGTCCGTTTAACCTCGTTTGCTCTGAGTTGATAGTCACATCAACACCAAGCTTTCCTGTGAGCAGTTGCCATGGCTGCCATGACCATTCGGCCATACCTGTGAGCGGCGTCGAGGATATAGGAATTTGCCAAATGGCAGAGCCCTGCCATACATTGCCAGACACATGCTGCACATAAGGCGTATTGGGTGCATACTTTTGGATTAGCCATGCCGCTGGCATTTGCAATACAGCAAATAAGGCAAACAATACAAATCCGATCAGCCACCAAAGCTTGCGGGGACGCTTATGAGACAACTCAGATACTTGGGCCACGGTTGCACAACTCTTATATAAGACAAAAACGTCATTATCATAACAAACAATGACCTATAGATGACAGAAAAAAAGCCAGTATCTTTTTACCAAAATATTGGCAATAGAGATACTGGCTTTTTTATTTTGCAAAGCTTCAGTGCTTATGACTAAATGATTGTAAATAAACCATTATCCATAAGACTGATAAGCTCCGTCTCGTACTGTGTTACGACTCGAAACTATCTAATTAGATAGCCTAGTTAGATAGCAAAATCTTCAAGGTCACGACCTGCTGCTAGCGCTTCAACCAACCATGTTGGCTTACGTCCGCGACCAGTCCAAGTTTCTTCCTTGTTATCAGTATTGCGATACTTAATACTGCGTTTTTTCTCTAGTTTTTCACCAGCTTTTAAGATCTCTTCAATCGTAGCGTTGCTGTCTTCTGCAATTTGCTCAAACTGCATATAAGCATCATACAAACGCTGATGCTGTTTTTTGGCAATAAGCTGCTGTGCATTTTCGCTGATGGCACGTAGTTCATCTACGTTTAAGTTATCTAAATCAATTGCGTTATTTTTACTCATAGTAAGTCCAACTGTCGGATAAAAAATATCACCTCAATAGAGACATTGTACCTATTGAGATACCTGAATGATGACTCATTCATTATTAAAAAATTAATAGTTTTTAAGGGTTAATTTGATTTTTGATTAATCAAAGATTATTCATAATTATTTTAATAAACATGAATAATAAAAATATTGCTGGCAAACACAAGCATTCATTATACCTTATATAGCAAATGGCTATCGACAATAATTACTTATCGAAACTTAACTCAACAAATTTCTATTTTCTATAGTGTTTCTTAAATGCGGTATTCCCTGAATATTAGTACTTTTTCATTTTTTAATAAAATAATATTCATTAATACACTATATTAATAAATCTGATTTATTAACATCTAATAATTAGGCGCTGTAGCAAAAGCATATAGTAGAACCTCAATAAAATTGATACAGCATAGGAAACGCGCTCGATTAAATGCTACTTTTCTTGCTTGCTGTGACTGCGTCTCCAGAGGCTGCGAAAAATAGCGTTTAATCTTGCTATACCATTTTTATAATGGTTTCACTATATGAGCTTGCGAACGAATGCTTGTCTAAACCCTAACGACTTTTATTTAGCCTTTTTGTGCACTCAGCTCATTCATCAACCCATGAGCAGATACAGCATTTAGCAGGTAAGGGTTAAAACCAATAGTCGTAGAGTACTTTAAATAGATTGCGGCGTTCTCTTCGGTCGGAGACGCATAGTTCATCGACCATTTCGCCCACTCCCTATGCTTTAGCTCACGTGTGTCAATAATCTGTAGGTCGTGATGACGCTCATCGGAAATGAGACTGTATAGCAATCGATTAATTTGCGCTCTTGGGCCTTCTATCGTCTGCAAAAAATAATCTTTATTGAACGTGAGCATCCCAGTGATACCATTAGCAGCGTTATTTATCTGTGCTTGCTGTAGTATTTCATTGAAATCTTTGGCCGATACATTTGGGTTTGCGCGGCTGGCATAGGTCATGCTGATTAAAATGTGTGCATCTGTCGTTACTGAGTTCATAGCTTTTCTCTCATACAAGTGTCATGGGTGCAGGTCTGGTTATCAGTATCGATGGACTAGCTAAAATCGTACCAAGGTTTTTTCTTCTGAATGGTCTGCACGTCACTCTTTGCTTGTTGCTCTTGCAGCTCAGATAATGTATCAATCAGCATCGTGATTTGATTGGTACTCATTAAGTAAGGATTGAACTCACTTCCTGTCGAGAATTTTAACGCTAGTCCTTTGTTCTCTTCACTTGGAATCAAGTACTTCATTGACCATTTGTTCCAATGACGCTGCTCAACCTCACGGCACTCTATGACTTGCAGGGAATGATGACGCTCGTCTTGGACCAGCTTTCTCAGTAACGCATTGATGACGGGCCTAGCCCCTTCAATGCTTTGCAAAAAGTAGTTGTGGTTGAACACCAAAGCACCCGTAATACCATTGCGCTCATTGTTTTGCTGAGCCTGCTCAAGAATGCGAGTGACCTCACCGTTAGCATTATGTGTTGTAACGGCTGATATAAGTCAGACGCAAAATGATGTGCTCACCATGTCGCATTTTTAAGCGATTTGATTCTACAATATCGACGGTTTTCATAAAATTTCCCAATTGATTTGTTAAAGGCATAAAGCAAAACGGCTAAATTGTGTTTAGTACGCTATGGATACTTGTGCTAATAACTACGGCTGGATTCTTTTGATAAATTTGCTCATACCACGTGCTAGATTCGCGTTACTGCTCTTTTGTACTTCTTGTGCCAACAGTAATAATTGCGCGCTGTCCTCACACTGCTCTAGACTCAGTAAATAGCCCCAAGCTTCTGCAGGTGGTGCATTTTTTTCAATGTAGGTCGCCAAGTCAGATTTAAGGGTTCCATAGTTGGCACCAGCAACTTTTGCCTTCAACATACTACCGATAGACTTTTTGCCAGACTCTGCAATTTTGCTTGGCGGTTTGCTATTAAAAGTACGATCGAACTCTATCTCAGTACTGACATCAAATGAGTTGTCTGTAGATTGAGGTTGCTCAGTAACTGGCACTTGAGAGATAGTAGATGTTTCGGTTACAGGAGATACCTGAGGCGCTGTTTGAATTTGAGAACCAGAATTAGCAGCACCAATCAGTTCAATACACTCAAGCTCTAAAAGCAATTCAAATAAAGGCCCGATACCGCCAAAATCAGCAAAAATTTTGCTATTATCGAGCGTATCAAGGTAGCTTTGATACGTGCGCTTTCCATCAATCATAATCAGCAATGTTCTCGCTTCTCGCGGCAATATACCGAGACTTTGAGACTTTATTTCTGCTCTACCTAAATCGCTTTTGCGAAACACGTCACCGTAGTTCATTCTTTATACTCAGTATTGACAGCAAGGTAGGCACCTTACTGATAAGACGCCGACCCAGATAATTTTTGTTCTTTTCAGCCAGACATGGCCAAACTCTAATAGTTTCAAAGTGATTGTTAACTGATTCTTTACATGCAACTTTGGCGCTTAAAGTCAGCTACACTATTTAATTAAATAGAGTATATCAATGTCATTAATAGACTGTTAGCACTAATTGAATTGGATAGCACAAGCGGTTTATATAAGGTATGAAAGGTAGTTTTTATAAATTTCAATATAAAAATTGAAAATAAAAATAATGGCAACAACGCTTTTAAAAAATAACGGTTATATACAACAGTGAATAACCACACTTCCTTGATAAACCACTCAATAGTAATCGCATATATTTCCAGCCTTTAATAGCATAATAAAAAAATAAACATAAGTTTTGTTTTTTATTAGTAAAATAACAATAAGTAAGTCTATTATTTGATACTTAATCTCTGATATCGCGTGAATATAAACATATAGGTAATTTTCTAATAATTTATTCATAAAAACTAAAAAACCCCGCTATTAACGGGATTTTTAATTCAAAGATACTTGTTCAAATCTTTATCTTTTAAACAAAAAAAGAGCCTATTTACATAGGCTCTATCTAACTTAATCAACATTACTTAATCATGTATTCCTCAAAACGGGATATCATCGTCTACAGGGCCATCTGACATTGCCGTAGGCTTAGATTGCGCGGGTTGATTAAACTGATTTTGCGGCGCAGGTGCATTTTGGTTATTAAAGCTGTTCTGACCGCCACTCGGTTGGTTATTGTAGCCGCCTTGCTGTGCTGGCTGGCTACCTACTTGCTGACCGAAATTATTTTGGTTGCTTTGACCGCCTTGGTTGCCGTAACTGTTTGAGTTCTGTCCACCTTGATTGTTACTAAAGCCTCCATTATCGCTTTGGCCACCACTCATACCATCAAGCATCTGCATTTGCTCAGCACGAATCTCAGTGATATAACGGTCTTGGCCGTTCTGGTCTTGGTACTTACGCGTACGCAAGCTGCCTTCGATATAGACCTTACTGCCTTTACGCAGATACTGTGCAGCGATTTCACCCAAACGATTAAACAGTGAGATACGATGCCACTCTGTCGCTTCTCTTTTTTCACCGCTTTGTTTATCCGTCCACTGCTCAGATGTCGCAACCGAGATATTAGTCACGCTCCCACCATTATTAAATTGACGCGCCTCAGGGTCTGCTCCAAGGTTACCGATGATGATAACTTTATTAACTCCGCGCATGATACCGTCCTTTTACTTATGAATAATTATTCGATAGAAAAAATGATTCCTATCAATGATATGATTTTACTTTAACCAATTTTTGTTTAAATATCTAGCAGGTTTTATTAGTATACGACAACAAATGTCGCCTAGACATATTAATTAAGATTTAAAATTTTAATAGATAAAGATGCTGTTATTTTGCCATTTTAAAACGCTGATGAACACCTTCAAACTATATCAATTCTGGTTAGCACCTTGATTGCTATCACGTAATTTAAAGGAAGAGTTCTTGCGATGCATACTTAATGTCACACTTCCTAACTCGACGCCAAACTTTGTCATCACTGAACGATTGAGCATGACATCGTCATTAATGAGATACATCCAATCGTCAAAATTCACTTTGTAGGTTTTGTCCTCGACTGGCAGATTTAATACATAATCCCAATTCAGGGTATTGCCTACCACATCGCCGGTTGCCGCGCCAACAACGTCGCCTGCTGTACCAATCCAGCGTCCATTACTTTTCTCAGTCAGTCGCCATATACGCTGCGATTTTGACCCATCTGCCCACGAAAATTTTTCGTCCAGAATGATGACATCATCGCCTTCGTGAGTCGCATCGATATCGACATAAAAGCGTTTTTTGACCTCACCATCACGCCCTTGGAACATGCCCCACCCCCCGATTTGACCTGAGAAAAACTTATGCATATCAAGCGTTGGTGTGGTGTTCTGATAGGCTTGAATATTTTGCGTGGCACAGCCAGATGTCAGTAGCGTGGCTGACAGTCCAAAACCTATCGCCAGCTTATTAAACTTACTCATATTAATTCCTTTTAAACAGAGATAAATAGTTAGTTTCTACTTATTGATACTGATGGTTTATGAGATTGCTGTCTGGGCATTTTTTGCTATCTGGCTTTATCTCTATATAAAACTATGAGCATAAAGTTGTTATATATTTTATTAAATATCTAACGGACTTTGCGCCAAGCTCGATAACTGCTGACGTGAATCATCCGTCAGTTGAGTCTTGTCTAATTTTAAATAAGCGACCTGTTCTTTTGCCATAACGACCAGCTCATCCACGCCATCAACTGCTAGCATCTGCCGAGACCAATCTTGGATATTGATGTTTTTAGGAATGGTTACTGTCGTGCTCGACAGATAAGGTGGCTGGGCAATGGGTATAATCAGCAGCAATGCGATGCCCATGACAAGTGACAACAGCCCCCATGCCAGCAAGTTAGACTGATTCAATAGCAGCCCGCCCATCGCGCCACCAACGAACGCACCTAAGAACTGGCTAGATGAATTAAGCCCCATCGCCGTGGCTTTATTGGCGACTGGGGCGCGCTTGGATATCCAAGATGGAATAGTGGCCTCAAGTAAGTTAAAACCCATAAAATAGAGCAATAAACCTACAATAATACCGACACCGACTTGGCTACCCAAGGCCAACAATGCCAAGGCTGCAGTCATTAAGGCGATAGCAGCTAGAAAGACTTGGCGCATTTTACGCTTCTTTTCAGCGATGATAATAAAGGGAATGGCGACGGCAAAGCCGACAAACAATAGCGGCAAGTAGACCAAGCCTTGCTGACGTACCGATAGACCCATCACCTCTGTGAGCTGATGCGGCAAGATCACAAATATCGCTGTCATGGTCAAATGCAGCGCAAAAATTCCAAAGTGCAAACGGTTTAAGTCGCCGATTTTGAGCACGGTAGCGAGTTGCTCACCGATCGATTTGTTATCTAGATTGTGCTTGAGCACGCGCATTGGCGTGGGTACGACAAAAAGTAGCAGCATCGCTAAAATAGCAAATCCTGCCGTCAGCCAAAATAGACCAGAGATACCAAGCGAGCCTACTAATAACGGCCCAAAGGCAAAGGCGAGCATGATGGAGGTAGCAATAGTCAAGCCCATCGTCGCCATTGCCTTGGTGCGCATCTCCTCGCGGGTGACGTCGGCAAGCAATGCCATGAGCACCGCAGAGACCGCGCCACTGCCTGCCAGCGCTCGACCAATGATCACTTCATAGATATCCGTCGCATTTGCTGCAATCATGCCGCCGACTGCAAACAGTATCAGACCAAGCATGATAATCGGCTTACGCGGAAACTTATCGGCGGCAAGGCTCATCGGTATCTGAAAGATCGCTTGTCCTAGTCCATAAATACCAACGGCCAAGCCAATCAAAAACGGCGTCGCGTGTGCATAATTGTCACCATAAACAGAAAACACCGGCACAATCATAAACAAGCCAATCATACGCAAGGCAAAGATGCCACCGACTCCGAGGATTGCCCGTTTCTCTACGCTATTCATACTTGCCTCACTGATTGATCATTGCTGTTTTTTCACTGCTGGTACTTGTACTGCACCATGATTTATCACTACTGGTTTATCAAGACACTGGCCTATAAATCAAGCCCCCTAGTATAAGACATTCGCCGTTTGGTTGCCGAGACTTTTGTCTTACTGACGCCCCCGCCTATAGCGCATCAACCCAAGCCATTCATATTACGCAATTATTTTGTTACCAACTGCGTCAGATGCGCAATCACACCTTGAATAATGCGGTCGCCATAACAATAAAGTAAGGCGTTGTAAACATTATTATTCATTAGCTCGAACGACAGTTCAAACGACAAACTCCTCCGTAAAATGACATTTTTGGTCAAAACCATAACAAACGATGCCTGTTACTTAACAGGTATTTGATTTAGATTTGCTTAGTCGAACAGAAATCAATCGCATCAAAGACTGCAAAATAAGAAAACAGTAAATTGGCATGTATAGCCCTTACTTCACGAACGTATGAACACTTTATAAAAGCACTATTTATAACCATATTTTTTATAACAGAGCTATTTGTAACGACATTATAAATTTAGAAATCATTCGCGTTTTTAACCAATAATTTTACTGATCTGTATTTACCTTTTCATTTGAGATATTTCCAATACTCTTTTAGCAAATAGGAAACCCATAAACGATGGCACATGACCATATCGCAATACGCGGCGCACGTACTCATAATTTAAAAAACATTGATTTAGACATTCCACGAGATAAATTCGTGGTGATTACTGGTTTATCCGGTTCTGGTAAATCGTCCTTGGCTTTTGATACGCTATATGCCGAAGGACAACGCCGATACGTCGAGAGTTTGTCCGCTTATGCGCGCCAGTTCTTATCGCAGATGGAAAAGCCTGAAGTCGATAGCATCGAAGGTCTATCCCCGGCAATTGCTATTGAGCAAAAATCGACCAACCATAATCCACGCTCAACGGTCGGTACGATTACTGAGATTTATGATTACCTGCGTCTATTATACGCGCGTATCGGTACGCCTTATTGCCCAGAGCATGGCGAACCTATGGTGGCGCAGTCGGTGACCGAAATGGTCGATCAGGTTATGGCACTCCCTGATGAGACCAAGCTTATGATCCTTGCGCCAGTAGTGCGTGAGCGTAAAGGAGAGCATACAGTGCTGCTTGAGCAATTGATCGGTCAAGGGTTTGTCCGTGTACGTGTCGATGGCGACGTGTACGATACCGATGAGCTACCAACACTGGATAAAAAGAAAAAGCACACCATCGAAGTGGTGGTTGACCGCTTTAAAGTACGTGATGACTTAGGTAACCGCGTCGCTGAGAGCTTGGAGACCGCGCTACGTTTGGGACAAGGTCTAGTGACGCTGCACTTTATGGATGGTAATCCTACTGAGGGCGGCTCTGATAATCAAGTGATGTCTGCCAAGCACAGCTGTCCGATTTGTGATCGCGCTGTACCTGAGCTTGAGCCGCGCATGTTTAGTTTTAACAACCCCTACGGTGCTTGCCCAACTTGTGATGGACTCGGTAAGCGTCAGTATTTCGCTGCTGAAAAACTTATTACTCACCATGAAAAATCGCTTAATCAAGGCGCGATCAATGGTTGGGATAAACGTCATGCCTACTATTTTGGTTTGCTGAGCACGGTCTGTAAGCATTTTAATATCGATATGGATATGCCGTGGCAAGACCTGAGCAAAGCGCATCAAGACATCATCATGCACGGCTCAGGTAAAGAGAAGCTCACCTTTAACTTTACCGATGAGCGCGGACGTAAAACCAATAAAACCGTTCCTTTTGAAGGCATATTGCCCTATCTTGAGCGCCGTTATGCCAAAACGCAAAGTAACCTTGTACGTGATGAGCTGGCCAAATATTTGGCTGATACTACCTGTAATGTCTGTGATGGCGCGCGTCTCAATGAAATCTCGCGCAACGTGCGTGTCGATGAGCAGACCATCGCCGATATCGTCAAGCTATCTATCGGTGATGCTGCTGACTATTATAAGGCCTTAAAGATTGGCGGTCATAAAGGCGAAGTGGCGGAAAAAATCTTTAAAGAGATTAATGAGCGCTTAAACTTCTTGGTCAGCGTTGGCCTCGATTATTTGACCCTTGCTCGCTCTGCTGAGACGTTATCGGGCGGGGAGGCACAGCGTATCCGTCTTGCCAGCCAAATCGGTGCCGGTCTCATGGGCGTGATGTATGTCCTTGATGAGCCGTCCATTGGCTTGCATCAGCGTGATAACGACCGCTTGCTTAAAACTTTAACACGCCTGCGTGACTTGGGTAATACGGTACTGGTCGTTGAGCATGACGAAGACGCCATACGTCAAGCCGATCACGTCATCGATATCGGTGTCGGCGCAGGCGTGCATGGCGGTCATATCATCGCTCAAGGTACGATCGATGAGATCATGGCGACCCCAGACTCGCTGACCGGACAATATATGTCTGGTGAGAAAAAAATCGAAATCCCAAAATTACGGCATAAAGCCAAGACTATGGAAGTTGAGACCAAAGGTAAAGCCAAACCAAAGCAGGTGCCAATGACGATCGAGCTAAAAGGCGCGTCAGGTAACAACTTAAAAGACGTTGATCTGAGCTTGCCAGTCGGTGTGATGACCTGTGTCACTGGCGTATCCGGCTCGGGCAAATCAACCTTGATTAACCGCACTTTGATGCCGATTGCAGCGACTCACTTAAACAATGCGTCTACCCTTATCGCGGATAAGCATGACAGCATTAGCGGTCTTGAGCATTTGGATAAAATGGTCGATATCGATCAAAGCCCAATTGGTCGTACCCCGCGCTCCAATCCTGCGACTTATACTGGCGTCTTCACTCCCGTGCGTGAGATGTTCGCCCAGACACCAGAAGCCCGCGCACGTGGTTATAAAGCTGGGCGCTTTAGCTTCAACGTCAAAGGCGGACGCTGTGAGATGTGCCAAGGCGACGGTCTCATCAAAGTTGAGATGCATTTCTTACCGGATATGTATGTGCCGTGTGACACCTGTGAAGGCAAGCGTTATAACCGCGAGACCTTAGAGATTCACTATAAAGGCAAAACCATCGCTGACGTGCTCGAGATGACGGTAGAGGACGCCACTGAGTTCTTCTCGGCGATTCCAGCGATCTATCGTCGCCTGCAAGCGTTGATGGATGTGGGACTGAGCTACATTCGCTTGGGTCAGTCTGCACCGACCCTATCTGGCGGTGAAGCGCAGCGAGTCAAACTGGCGCGTGAGCTTGCCAAACGCGATACGGGACAGACGCTATATATCTTGGATGAGCCGACCACTGGCCTGCATTTCCATGATATTGATAAGCTGCTTAATATCTTGCATGCGCTACGCGATAAAGGTAACACCATCGTGGTCATTGAGCATAACTTGGATGTCATCAAAACCGCGGATTGGGTGATTGATCTTGGCCCTGAAGGCGGTAAAGGCGGCGGTATGATCATCGCGGAGGGTACGCCTGAGGAAGTAGCGGAAGTCGAGGGCTCGCACACGGGTGAGTTTTTGAAGCCGATGCTTACGCAGGCAGTGTCTGAGGCGGGTTAGTTTAGTTAATTGTTTGGTTTTAATTTAAAGGCTGCTCTTTTGGGAGTGGCTTTTTTGTTGGGTAAGCCTCAGGTTCGGTGTTAATATAATTATTATTTTAAAAACATCTGTAAGGTAAACAGCGATGGCAAATGCAGCAAATCTTGAGAAAAGACTTGTAGACTTGATCGATGAAGAAAGCTCATTTGCTATTGCTCTGACTGGTGAATGGGGTATTGGTAAGACGCGCTTTTGGAATGACTTCTACGAGGAAAACCATATAAATTTAGGTGTTAACAAATATTCCTATGTCTCTCTTTTCGGTATAGATTCAATAGAAGCGTTGAAATTTGAAATTGCACTTAGCACCCATGAGACTACTCAAAAAAAAGACTATCTTTCTGGTCTCAAAGGTATTTTTAAAAAAAGTTTAGAGGCTATAGATTTGCCAAAACTCGAAGGTACAGGCGTCACTTTGTCTCTCAGTAAAGGTATGATAAGCAGCGCTATGTCTAGTCTTATCGGAGACACATTAATTTGTATTGACGATATTGAACGGCTGTCTGAGAATCTAGATATTAAAGACGTTATGGGTTTAGTCAATCATTTAAGCTTAGAAAAAAACTGTAAGGTATTAGTGATATTACATGATGTCGAAGCAAATGAGCAATTCCAAGAATATAAAGAAAAGGTGTTTGATGAAGTACTTATTTTAGATGAGTCTTTGACAGCTATAGAAAAATTGGTCAACGACAATGACTTATTTGCGACATACAATAAATTCTATCAAGTGATGGGTATTAAGAATATAAGGTTTTATCAACGCGTTATTGAAACATTTTATACATTAACAAAAAATCTACCTGACACTTTGAGTTTAGTAAGTAAACGACAGATATTGGATTCAATCTTAATTATTCGATTAGCTTATGACATGCCTAATCTAATTTATGGAGGACTCACATTCGATCAGTTTGTAGAACACTGTAGTCAGAACGCACTTGCATTAAGCGATGATTATTTTGTAGGGAATACTAATAAAGCTAAAGCTTCCAATGAAGAGAAACAACTCAAGAAGGATATCCGCTTAAAGATTGATGACTTTTTTAAACCATTGACTGAACGATTTTTAATTAGGGATTGGGGAGAAGTGATTGTCAGTCTAGTAAAAGATCTATCAATTAATGATGACCAAACTAAGTCTTTAATCGATTCTGATATCATGACTGAAGCAAAAATTTTAAATGATCACCAACATGATCAACTCTTGACGGAGTATCATAGCCTAAATCCTAGCAAAGATTTTATTGAACGTTGGTACAAAGTTGCTAAAGAGAGAATAGGAAGAGAGAATCTTAATAATTTAAGTTTTTATTATAAAGTTTTACAAGATTACAGTAAGGAAGAATGGGCGGCAAGTTTCGATAAAAAAGTTAGAGAGCATATTGTATCTAAAATCAACCAACATAATGGAATTACTGACTTAGATAGCTGGTATTTTTTTGGTAGATCTGATCATGAAAGATACTACGATTTTGTTAAAAATACTATCGCCGCTCACGAGCTTAATTCTATAGGTAAAAACTCTATTAAAGATATATTTCAGCGCTACTATCAGCATAAGGGCTGTAATGATAATGATGAGATGTTCTTAAGCAAACTTGATCAAGAGATATTAAGCGAAATTATATGGTCTGATACTGGCTTTGATTCAAGAGAGCGTAAACGTTTTATATTATCTATTCTACTACATCCTAATCTAAGTAATAAGGCTGAGGTTCGACAATGGATTCTTAATATTTTAAATGACCAAATTAAATATAATTCACATAGTAAGGTACCGATTCAAGACTGGCTTAACTATACTAATAACTTGACTGAAAACTTAGATAAATAGTTTTTTGCAGCCCGTAGGATGGGTTGACGAAGAAAACTCAACGATTCATATTACCCAAAACTATCTTGTTGGGTCTCGTTCCTCGACACCAACCTACCTTGCATTATTCATAGTTAACATTAAATCCGTCGCAGGCTGAGTGAAGCTTGCGACACCCAATCTACAAGTTAGATACTTTTCGGAGTTAATGTATAAAACACCTCAACCTAAATAAACTCCCGCTCCACATTCATCACCCGCGCATCTACCGTGCGTTCTATTTTTTCTTCGATCTGACTGCATTGCGACTCGATGTCCCGTTTAGAGAGTCCGACTATAACGAATGTCCATTCGCTAGCATCATGGCGATCGCGCGCGCCGCTCTCACAGACGGCGACGCTTGGCGTATTACCAAATCGCGCATGTAATCCGCCCATTCGTTGGCGTTTTTCTTTTAATGAGCTACAGCCAGGTAAAGAAAAGGTCAAAGTTAGAATGACGATATGCATTTTATTCTCCTTGTGACAGTGGTTTACGCTTTATAATAGTAGCAAATAAGCAAGGCAAGTTATGCTATCTTTACCTCTATCCATATCGATATCGCAGCCAATATGCATATTCCTCCAATGACCTCTATCAGCTACGTACAGCAACAGCGCATTACTCGACTCTGCGTGCGCTGCGGATTACTGCTTATGCAGTATGGCGCTGAGTCTGCCGTGGTGGTGGACTTATCGAAGCGTTTGGGGTTTGCATTGGGAATGAGTAGCGTCGAGTGTTCGCTAAATTTTAATGCGATCACTTTGACGACTATCTGTAATGAGCGCTGTATCACCACCACCCGAGATACGATCAATCAGAGCATCAATGTCAATTTATTGGTACAAATCCAGCAAATCGTCAATAAAACCGAAGCTACTGTCGATCGCAATGAGTTGATTGACCGCACAACGCTTGCGTTTGATGAGTTGGATAAAACGGTATATCCGACATGGCTAGTCAGTATATTTGTTGGTGCGTCATGTGCGGCGTTTGCTTATCTAAATGGTGGTAGCTGGTCGATTACGGCGGTGACATTTATCGCGGGACTGGTGGCGATGTTTACTCGTATCTATTTATCCAAGCATCACTTTAACCCTTTTATCACCGTCATCGTGACGGCTTTTATTGCCTCGCTCATTGGCGCGACGACCTATTATTTTGATATTGGCAATAACGCCGATATCGCCGTTGCCTCTAGCGTGCTGTTGCTAGTTCCAAGCTTTCCGCTGATTAACTCTTTGTCCGATATCTTAAAGGGCTATGTCAATATCGGTATTGGACGTGCGGTTTTTACTTATATGCTGACCTTATCCGCGTGCGTGGGCATCGTGATGGCGCTGGTGTTACTGCAAATACAGCATTGGGGGTTTTGACATGTGGTTCATCGAAACCGTGGTGCTGTCATGTATTATCACCCTTGGTTGGACGCTGATGTTCAGCGTGCCCAAACGCTATATTTTGCCGTGTTTGCTGATGACCGCTCTGGGATTCGGATTTAAAACAACGCTTGTCTATCAGCATGTCCATCTGGTGATCGCGAGCTTTTTTGGGGCAATGCTCGCTAGCTTTTTGGGCGTGTATTTTTCTAAAAAATATACCTTACCGCCCAAAGCTTTAATCTCCCCAAGTGTCATTTGTATGATGCCGGGTATCGCCGCTTATAAAGCGATGGTGAGCATGGTGCAGATAGGCTATTTTGGCTATTCAGATGAGCTGTTTAGCCAAATGATGGTGTATTTATTCGAAGCCTTGTTTGTGACCTCAGGATTGGTACTGGGCTTGTCCATTCCTGGGCTGTTGTTTTATCGCCGCCGCGCGATTGTATAGCCGGCGGTTTGTCTTTAGATAATACATACGTTTACTGATGACACGCCCTAGTTACCTAGCACCCACTCATCATTGACTTGATAGACTTTAAAGCTGGTTCTATTGGTACGGCTATTGCCTGCGATAGTCTGGGTGATGTCAGCGGTACACATATAGGTGTTTTCTCCGCCAGCCTGATCACAATTGATGTCCTCGACGCTTTCAAGCTTGGGCATCATGCCCTCCATCATACCGCTCATGGCTTTTGCCATTTCATCATTGCCTGCATTGGCCATTGCATCATTCATAATGCTATTGGCCTGTTCGTATTGCGCGACGACCAATTGTTCCACCGTGTCGTCAGATGGCGCATTAGAGCAGCCGACAAATAGTGGGGCGAATAGAGTTATTGTTACCAGTTTGGTTAAGCAGCGCACAGTCACCTCAGTGTTGTTTAAGTGTTGCTTGAATGATACATGATTATTACTTAACGCCCAACTGTATTTATCGATATTTGTCTATCTACGCTTATAGGCACGTCGTGTTTTGATCGCGCTTTGGGATATATCAAGTGGTAGTTTTGGACATTCAATGCAGACAGCACAATCCCCTTGCTGCTATGATGCAGGTAATAACGACTGTTGAGAGATGACTGTGTGGCAGGTGTATTTGTTTATATTACCGATTGGTATTGGCATCATGACATTGGCAGCGAGTTTATTGTTTTTGTTTGCTCATCTGATGTCTGATGACCCTGCCACGCGCTTGGCCGCCTTTAATTGGTTTAAGCGCTTAATCATTGTGGCATTTATCTTACTCAGTATTGGGCTATTTATGACTTTTGGGCATTTTTGGGGGCCATCAAGATAGGGGCTATGCACTGACCCTTTTTTCTAACTCCAATAACTCTAAATCTTCACGTTTTGGCTCGCCATTATTACCATCGTTGGGAAACGGTATTTTATTACCATTTAACTGATAGCCACGGCGCTGATAGTAAGCCAAAAGCTCAGGGCGATGGCTCAAGATTGACATGGTTAAGCGTGCAGGCTGTTTATCAGTGCCATTTTCAGTTGATAACAGATGTCGTGTGGCAAAAGTCTCGGCAGCCTGTAGTACCATATTGCCAACGCCCTGCCCTTGCAGTTCAGGATGCACCGCAAACATACCGATATAGGCTTTTTTGTTTGAGTTGGCATCAGTTTTTATATCGACAGCGATACAACCAAGTATTTCACCTGTCTCTTTTGCATCACGCTCACCTGTCGTGGTTTTTGGATAGACAAACAGATAGTGTGTGGGATTATTAATCGTACTCGCCAGCTCCTCTGGCGTGATACGGATACCGCCGACTAAGTCAGCCTCATTGGTCCAGCCCGCTGTCTCTCGATAGCAGCAGTTTAATAACCGCTCAAGTGCACCAATATCACTCGCGTCAGCCTGACGTAAAAATACGGCATCTTTGCTCAAATTACTTTTATTCATATTATAGTGTTCCTTTTTTATTTATAAAAAAACTGGCCTAGTTTCCTAAGCCAGCTTAAATACTAATACTTATCTGTCTATAGTACTAGCGCGATAATGCATGCGCCTGATCAACCATATCAAACCCTGCATTAAGCTGTGCGCGCGTTGGTGCATGACCTCGACGTAATAGTTCAGAGAAAGCAACCAGCTCTTTATCGCGTCCAAGCGTACTTGCAGCACTCGCACGTGTATCCGCGCCTTCGTCATCAAAATAATATTCGATATAGTCGAGCGTATCTGGCGTACCAAATAGGATATTGTGATCGGGCGTTGGCGCATGACCGCTATAGCGTAGGCTTTTGCCATATTGCATGGTCCAAAAGAACGGGATACGCGCTTCTAGAGAATCGACCTTATCATCGTTCAATATCGCAGCGGCTGTGACCATACCGTGTTGTAATGCAACGCGCCAATGTTCGATACGCATACGATCCATTTGGTTGGTAGGTTTGGCAATATCACCGAGCGCATAGATACCATCGCGCAGCTGTAGATGAGCGTCAACTTGCACACCATCTGGATCATTGACCTCATGCAATATCTCTGTGCGCGGGGACACACCTGTACCTAAGACCACAATATCAGCATCAATATGCTCGCCATTCGCCAACGTCACACCGCCCACATTTGAGAAAGCCTGATTATTGCTATCTCCATCCTTGTCCACTTGACACTCAATCTTAGTGATTTCATTGACAGTCGCGTCAAACACAAAGTTAATGCCCTTCTCTTCATGTAGCTTAATTAAGGCGTTACTCACCGTTTCTGAGACGATATTGCCCATCACACGGTTGCCTTGTCCAAGCACGGTAATAGAAGCAGTCGTGCCTGCTTGTGCCAATGCCGAAGCGGTCTCCATACCGATAAAACCTGTACCGATAATCACCACGCGCTGGTCATGACTGGCCGCTTTGATCAATTTGGCATCTGCCATGCTACGCAAGGTATAGACGCCGTCTATATCTGCTCCTTTGATAGGCGGAGTGATCGGCGACGCCCCTGTTGCCACCACTAAGAAGTCCGCTGTCTGGCGCGTGCTAGTGCCGTTTTCATTTTCTATGACAATGGTCGCCTCATTGGGCAATACTTCGCTGACCGTTTGATTCAGGTGCAGATCAATATCGTTGCTACTCGCCCAATCTGCCCCGCCTAGTAGCAGCTTATCTTCATCCATGTTCCCTGCCAAAAATGCTTTCGATAATAATGGGCGGTTATAAGGAGCTTTGTCATCTTTGCTAATCATGGTGATTTTGCCGCCATAGCCACCTTGGCGCAACTGGTTGGCGGTCATAAACCCAGCACCGCCGCCACCTACGATGATCGTATGCGTATCATTCAATTTATCATTGTCGACTGACTTGTTTATCTTAGCTGAGGTATCAACCGTCACGCTGTCACCGTCATTGATAAGCTCATACTGCGTCAAACCTTCTGTCGCTATCGGCTCTAGTAACGACCCATCGCGGCTATCAAAACTCGCATGATGCCAAGGACAGACCACTCGATGACCGCAGCGTAACCCATCGCCCAAATCTGCACCAGCATGTGGGCATTTGCCATCGAACGCATGGAACTCATCGTCATCACGAGTGATTAAAATGATACTATCGTCTTCTTGCTTATACGATTTCATACCGCCATTTGGGATATCCGATTTTGTTATCGTGACTGTGTTGATCATCGCCTTGGTCATAATGCTTCCTTAACAGTTATAATGAGTTCCTGATGACAGCGAGTTGAAAATAGCCCTAACCATTCAGAGCGATTCAACCTACCTTATTATTTTTGATGTTTTATGCATTGATAGTAGCAAGCGCGCAGCATATACGATGTTTTTTTGTATGCTTGCTGCGTTGCAAAACGTAATTGCTTAGTTTTTATCAGCGTCTTTGCTATCTCCATTTATTATAAATAAACACAATAAAAGACTATTTTATGACTCCTCAAGACACCTCTAACGATATTGAAAACAACTCTGCTCCTCAGTCCGTTTTAGATAGCGACTCAGATAGCGATACAAATAATCAGGCTGCCGACAGTTTTGATCTCAGTGATATTGATATTGCCGCTGTCACTGACACCGCAAATTTACCGCAGCCGAGTCGTCCACCGATAAAGCAAGCCACTTATAAAGCAGATGCCACAGAATTTGTGGTCAATGAAATACTCCCGCTAGAGTTCACCGACGAAGGTGAGCATCTATGGCTGCATATTAAAAAACTAGGCATGAACACGGCGTATCTGGCAAAACTCTTGTCAGAGTGGGCAGACATACCGCTACGTGATGTCGGTTACTCAGGACTGAAGGATCGTCATGCGGTGACGACCCAGTGGTTTAGCCTGCGTATACCCAAAAAGCAGTTGCCGCCTACGGAGTTTGCGGCGATAGATATTGGCGAGCATGAATCTGTCGTTATTCTCGCGCAGCACTGGCATAATAAAAAGCTCAATCGCGGTACCCACCGTGCCAATCAATTTATCATTACCTTGCGTGATATTGAGTTTACGAATGATGATGAAAACACTGAATCAACTGAGCAATCGTTATCTACTCAGCAGACGGCTAAGCAACGCGTCGAGCAGCATTTAGCACGCATCGATGAAACAGGTGTGCCTAACTACTTTGGCCCACAGCGTTTTGGTCGTCAGGGTAATAATGTCAGAGAAGCGTTGGCGCTATTTGCCCGTCCAGCGCGCGAGCCAAAGCCGCAACCCAAAAAGAGCAAACGCAAACGTGCGCCGCGCGAACAAAATACGATGGAGCTGTCGGCAGCCCGTAGCTTGATATTCAATGAGATACTAGCCGCGCGAGTTCGTAATGGCAGCTGGGACGCTGGCCTAGCAGGGGAAGTATTTAATCTGGATGGTTCGGGGTCGATATTTACCAGTGAGGAGATAGACGATACGTTACGCGCTCGTATGAGTAGCGGCGATATTCATCCAACTGCCGTATTGTGGGGTACAGGTAACGATAAAGTCAGTGGCAGTGCAGCCGCGTTAGAAAACGAAGTTGTACAACACAGCCCATTACTCATGCAGCTAGCAACGGGATTGGAGCAGCGTGATATCAAAGCACAAAGACGCCCGTTAAGACTGCCTATTGAGCAATTAAGCTGGGAGTGGTCGGATGAGCAGATATTGGTATTGAGCTTTACGTTGACCACTGGTAGCTTTGCCACTAGCGTGCTAGCAAGTTTGGTTCAGCAGATGGATTCATGATTGAGTTATTGATAGCGCAGAGGGGCAGCTAGCGGTTTTTGTAGAGTGAATGGATACTACCATTTTTTTCAGCAAACATATGGTTGGCACTGACGACTTGATTGCGTCCACGGTGCTTGGCTTCATAAAGAGCCTTATCTGCTGTGCTAATCAAACGTTGGCAGATGTCGCTAGGCAGTTTTTGCATGAATGCCATTTGGCTCTCAGCGCGCTGAGTAGCAATCGGCTTGATAAGAGGTGATGCACTTGATTGAGACTGGGCTTTTTTTGCCAAAATAGATTTATAGTTTTTGGCAATGCAAGCTCTTTCTTGATGGGTCAAGGTATACAGCCCAAAACTCGCTGTCACGCTAAAATCAAACACATCACCGACATTGATGATATGCTCAGCAATACTAAGCCGTAATTGCTCCGCAATCACCATTGCACTATCGTGCGACGTATCTGGTAGCACAACCAGAAACTCCTCACCACCGTAACGGCTAATGATGGTTTCATCTGATAACGACTGCAATAGCGTCTGCGATATTTCGATCAACACTTGATCCCCCACATCGTGGCCATAGTTATCGTTGATGCGTTTAAACCAATCCAAATCAAAGAGCATCACGCTCAAATCCTGATTGTCTTGTACCGTTGACAACGCATACTTCATTTTCTTCAGGCCGTAGCGACGGTTTTTTAGCTTCGTGAGCTCATCTTGATTGGCATACTGCAAGGTTTCTTGCCGACTATCATCTAAAACTAATAGCAAAGCACGAAATATATAAACGATAAAAATCGCTTTCGGGAATGCTAAATATAAATGGGTTGAGCGCCAAAAAAAAGCTGATGAACGCTGTATCTCAGTGATACTATCCCAACTTAATACATTATTTTCAAACGCTGAAGCAGCAACGGCATTTTCAACCGCCATAATCTCGTTGTAAGTCAAATAATTATGAGTTTCTAGTAACGGGTGGATAACGGTCAACTGACGCAGATTGGGTAAAGTGATACCAAAATAAGGCGAGGTAATGGCCAATAACATAAGTATGATTTGTAGCCAAAACATGCGCCAAGCATAGCGGCGTTTGATGAGCATCATGCCAAGCATCGCACCGCCAACTAGCGATACTCCAGCAAACAAGCTGCTATAACCTATCACCACGATGATGGTAGCAATATAGAACGTATAGGTCAGTACTAATGCGATTTGCCATCTGTCTAAAATATCCCGCCTACTTCCAGAGTGCGGCAAATATTTGACCATACATAAGAAAAATAAACCCATTACGCTGATTCCCAGCCATAGCGGGTACAGATAGTGCATATTGACATAGGCATGGAGCGCATCTTGTCGCCACCAAACGAACAGACACCACAGCCAATGCAAGGATACTTCCATGACAATAAATAACGCCATCAATGACGTTCTGTCAGCCGCTTGCCACTCAAAAATCATTTGAGAGAGCTTTTTGTATCCAAGATGAGAGACCGACACAGCCATAGATGGGCTACCGCAGAAAATATAAATGCACTGACTTTACAGGCATTGTGATCGAGTTAAAGGGCGTTATACCTTTTATAAAATTTTCTAGATATCCCTTTAAGTGTTACAAGTTCTGTCTGTATTATCAATCTGTTTTGTACATTTATTTGGGGCTGTAGTAGATAAGCACTATGCTAGACTACTTTTATGAAGATAACCCATTGTAAACTATAGCCAATCCCACTTAAAAGTGTTATAAACTAATTATCAAACTTAATTGTTATTATAAAGACCATGACTTACTCC
>NZ_MRYC01000009.1:0-150097 GCF_001921765.1 Psychrobacter sp. C 20.9
GAACTAAGACTTAAGTCTCAGTAATGAGATTATGAATTAGTCATAAAAAAGCCATCCTAAGTAGGGTGGCTTTTTTTATGGGGTGTGAATGAGGAGAAGGGGCTAAATACTAGGGTTTTTCTCTCATTTGAAAAAATAAATTCCAAAGCTATAAATTACAAGGACTGCTTCATATATAGTAGATTAAAGATTTGCTTATAGATAGCTATAACCCTTATTATATAATGGCAGGGTTTTAAAAATAAAAACACAATAACTTAAATCGGAGTAAATAATGATTACCCATGTACCTGATGTGACTTTTAAAACTCGTGTTCGTGATGAATCTATCGACGGAGACAACCCATTTAAATGGTATGACTTAACCACAGATGAGTTATTTGCCAATAAAAAAGTGGTGGTTTTCTCTCTACCAGGTGCCTTTACGCCAACGTGTTCGATCAGCCATCTACCTCGTTATGAAGCGCTTTACGATGAATTTAAAGCATTAGGCGTAGACGAAATCGTTTGCATTTCTGTCAATGACGCCTTTGTCATGTACCAATGGGGCCTGAAGCAAAACCGTGAAAACGTTTTCTTGCTTCCTGACGGCAATGGTGAGTTCACTCGTAAAATGGGCATGCTGGTTGATAAGAGCAATCTTGGCTTTGGTATGCGTTCATGGCGATATTCGATGTATGTCGATAATAAAGAAATCAAAAAAGTGTTTAAAGAAGCGGGTTTTGATGACAACTGTCCAACAGATCCATTTGAAGTATCAGATGCAGATACCATGTTAGAATATCTGAAAAGTAATGCTTAATCACAATTCTTAAGTGTGTTGACGTTTGACTGGTATCATCAGGCGTCGATAAATACTTGAATGCTGAAGCTCAATACTGTTGAACTGCTTAATCCTTAAGTATAAGGGCTAAGCAGTTTTTTTATGTTTTCTACAAAAATTTTGGCAATATTAAAAGAAATACCTAAGATAGTGTTAAATATGAGGCGCGAAAGCGGGTATTTATGACATAAATAATGTCATTTCTGAGTAATTATAAAAATGACGATAAGATAGCATTTATTGCATAAGAAAAATAAAGGGAGAAGCGGTGTTTATTATAAAGAAATTAGCAATCAATACATCAGAGCGGCAACAAGCGCTTCAAGCCGTTGCAAATATCGAAGCGCTCGTACAGCCGCACGACGCATGGACTGAGCAGACGTTGGCTGAGATGCTCGCGCAAGATAGTATGCATATGCTCATAGTTTATAAACAAGAAGATAAAGCCGATAATAATAAAGTCATTGGCTACTGCCTCTATCAAGTGATTTTTGAGCAAGCAGAGATTTTACGTATTGGCACGCATCCTGATTATCAACGACAAGGCATTGCTTCACAAATTATTGATAAGTTGCATGAAGCATTGCAGAGTAATCAGGTGGAAAATTTGTTGTTAGAAGTACGAGCAGACAATCATGCTGCGATAGCGTTATATGAAAAGCAAGCATTTGCAGCCATTCATAGACGCAAAGGTTATTATAAGTCACCGAATCAGTCCGCAGTTGATGCACTCATTATGCAACATGTCTATGGTGAGTGAAGAGAGTAAATTCTCAAGTGATAAGCGTGGTTTCTTTAAAGATAAATTATTTATCTCAACCAACGTTATCGTGTTTAACTTGATGGTATTTTCTTTTTACAGATATTAGTGTCTAATTGATAATTGCTGTCTGCTTTCATCCGTGCAAGAACGTCTATACGCTCGCTCAATAACTCTACCATCACGCTTATATTGGCTTGCTGTTTCCTGACTTGTTCTAGCTTTTGCTGAGTCAGCATGAGCTGCAAATCAATATCCAATTGACCATCGTAATAATCATTTAAGCTGTTTTTGATTTCAGTAAGGGTGAAACCAATGGCTTGCGCGCTTTTGATTAGCTCAATACGTTCGACGCACTCGGGATGAAACTCAGTATATAAACGTGAGCCTGCTTGACGCTTACGTGACCTTAATAGGCCCAACTGTTCATAGTGACGCACGGTGTCTTTGGTTGTATTGGCTTTTGCTGCCAGCTCTCCGATTAGCAGAAATGAGGTATCAAGCGCCATAAAATTCTCTTAACTCTTTAGCTTTTGTAGATTTCATGATTGATGCTGCCAAGGATTTGCTGTATCGAGAAGGGATACGGCCAATGGTTTATGAAAATTATTGTGCCAATTGATGGAGCGACTGCTTATTAAGCGGTCTAATTGAGCAAGAAAGTCAGGACGCGGTAGAGTAGTGGCACCCAAGCTCATGAGATGATCATTAGGTAACTGGCAGTCGACAAGTGCAACATGACTTTGCTCACATAATCGCATCAGCCCCCAAAACGCGAGTTTTGACGCATTAGAGGCACGATGAAACATGGATTCGCCAAAGTAGATGCCATTTATTTTTAGCCCATATAATCCACCAATGAGCTGACCTGCCTCGTTCCACACCTCAATGCTATGGGCAAATCCTTGCGCATGCAGTTTGGTATAAGCCTCAATCATCTCTTCATGAATCCAAGTGTGTTCGCCTTCGGGCAGGTCATTATTAAGACCATCGCTACGCGGCAGACTACAGGCATGTATGACGTCATCAAAAGCTTGATTGAGTGTTAGTTGCCAACGCGTGCGACTTGCTTGCTTGCGCAGTGACTTACTCGGTTGATAATCAGATGGGACGATCACACAACGCGGCTCAGGACACCACCAAGCGATAGGCTCATCTTCATTGAACCATGGAAACAGTCCTTGTGCATAGGCAGATATTAATGTATCGGGTGCAAGATCGCCACCCATCGCGACAATACCAATGCCATCAGGATCGATAGAGATAGGATCAGGAAAGTCATAACGCCCAAGACTTTGTAAAGTCTCAGGCGTGATGTATTGATCATGATTGCCGTGCTGCGCAAAGTTATTCATTTAGTCTTCTTGATCAGCAGTCAGCGTTGACGCATAGGTATGGTCTTTCGCCGTTGCCTCACCAATAGCATCCAAATATTTCTCAGCATCCAGCGCTGCCATACAGCCAGTACCAGCAGAGGTAATGGCTTGACGATAGACATGATCAGCCACGTCACCTGCGGCAAACACCCCTTCGATACTGGTCTGCGTGGCATTACCATTCAAGCCGCTATTGACGACCAGATAGCCATCTTTCATATCCAATTGACCTTTGAATAGGTCGGTATTAGGCTTATGACCGATGGCGACAAACATACCCATTGTATCTAATTGTTTGGTGCTGCCATCAATCATTGATTCGATAACGACACCATTGACGCCCATGTCATCACCGACAACTTCTTTGACTTGATGGTTCCATTCGATTTTAACATTACCGTTTTTGGCTTTTTCAAACAGCTTGTCTTGTAGGATTTTTTCAGAGCGTAGGCTATCACGGCGATGCACTAAAGTGACTTCAGAAGCAATGTTAGAGAGGTATAAGGCTTCTTCAACGGCTGTATTACCACCGCCAATCACAGCGACTTTTTGATCTTTATAAAAGAAACCGTCACAAGTGGCACAAGCGGATACGCCAAGCCCTTTAAATTTGGTTTCTGATTCTAGACCTAGGTACTGAGCAGAGGCACCTGTTGAGATAATCAGGGCATCACAAGTATAGGTGCCATTGTTACCTGACAGCTCAAAAGGTCGTACACTCAAGTTAACCTCATTGATATGATCATAAACCAATTCTGTACCGAAACGCTCAGCATGTGCCTTCATACGCTCCATTAATGCAGGACCGGTCAAATCATGCGCATCGCCTGGCCAGTTATCGACTTCGGTGGTGGTGGTTAATTGGCCACCCACTTCTATACCCGTTACCATAACAGGTTTAAGGTTGGCGCGTGCCGCATAGACCGCAGCCGAATAACCGGCAGGACCTGAGCCTAAAATGATGAGCTTTTCGTGACGTGAAGCAGTAGTGTCAGTTGCCATAAGTGGTTCCTTTCTAAATATACGAATGAAAAATATGAGTTATAAATCTAATAAAAAAACGTCAAGCGTTGCTACTAATATGGTTTTTCTAATTGCTGTGTGATAATAACATAAGGGTAGATAGCAAAAAGTGCAAGTTTGCTAAAACAAACACAGCTATCATTAGAATCAAAGCATGATAACCTTGAAATACTCGTGCTAGAAACAGCTGGTATTTTATAGGGTCTATACAAAATTGTTAGCAGTATTCTGTTAGTAACTTTTGGATTATTCGCAGATTTTTCGCGCAAATCGTACATTGATTTACTTTCTTGCACGCTTTCTTTATAAGAGTGTCGCCACTGTACCTATGTATTTGTTATTATAAGAAGTTATGCCAAGTGTGATAGAGCTTAAGCGATGACTGCTATGCTCAGGCCTTTTGAGAGGTGAATCTCAACCAAACACTTTGCTAGGTACCTTTATATGTCAGCACTTTATGTCAGCATGATTAGACTTAGTCATGCACTGGCGACCATTTAGTATTAACAACAAGGCAGATTTTACGTGATATCAGCACCGCTTATTGAGTATTTAAAAAAGGGAATATTTACCCTCCTTGGGTTAATACTGGCTGTTTATTTGTTTGTTATTTTGATGACTTACACAGGCAATGATCCTAGCTGGTCGCACATCAGTAGCGATATGACGACTATTAACAATATGGGTGGCCAGACGGGCGCTTGGTTGTCCGACTTGCTCTATAGCTTTTTTGGCTATGGTGCATGGTGGTTTTTAGCGTTTGTGGTTTATGAGTCTATCCTTATTTGGTGGGACAATAAGCCGACATTTTGGCTCATGCGCCTGGTCGCTTATGTGTTTTTGTTGTTGAGTGCCAGTGCATTATTTGCACAACTGGTTGCATTGGTTCAGCAAGTAGCCAATCCTGCATCAATGGCGCTTGAAGGCGTGGCTGGTGGTATTATCGGTCTTGAGTTGCAGGAGCGTTTGGCACAGTTGCTATCGCAGTGGGGGAGTGTGGTTTTCTTAGCAGTTTTCGTTGTGATTACGGCGACCTTTGCCTTTAATATCCACTGGCTCGCTATATATCAGAAGATTACAGCATTATCATGGCTTGGCTCAGGGTTAAAAAATAAAGACACGGTTCAAGCAGATCAACAAAGTAATGTCTCACAAAGCGCTGATAACATCACAGAAAACAATACCAATCAAACAGCCGAGTACGAGCAGCTGCCACTTGAGTTGCAATCAGCTGACGATGCGAATAGTGCTCACGCAGTAGATAATAGTGGCAGATTCAGCAATGTACTGGCGGATTTTTTATCGACGTCAGGATTGGCTGATAGTGTGAAAGCCTCTATGGCGACAGCAAAAGCAGCAGCTACGTCTAGCGATGAAAAAAGCGAGTCACTGTATCCGGCTGCAGCGCCTGCTAATGCTATGCTTGGCAGTACAGTCAGTGACACAAACACATCAACGATATCAAACCCTATCGTAGCGCCTGCCCGTAAAGTCGAGCCAAGCTTTGCGTGGAATGATGCAAATACGGTTGATGATTTGCTCGCGCGTGAGCAGATGGCTTATAGCACTAACAGCATAGATAACTCTACTGTGCCTAACTATGCACAGAGTGAAGTCGTCACTGACGTGTCATTAGAAGAAGCAGTACAAACCTCTGTGGCAGCACCGATGGTAGAAACAGAAACTCAATCAGATTTATCTAATCAAGAGCTAGCTACTCAATCCTCAATGGATGAATCAACGAATGATCAAGCTGTCAATCAGGCTATTACTGAGCCGGAAGACTCTCACCCAGATGATATAACGGAGAATGTCGATAAGTTAGCAGAAGCATGGTTGGCGGAGCATGGCAATATATCAGAACCTGTTGCAAAATCGTCAGTTGCTACTGCTGAGGAAACTAATGTCACTAATCAAATTCCGCAAGAAAAGCTATCAAGGCCTACGCCAGACGCCACTAATAGCATTCTAAGTGACGACTCTTATGGGTTCTCTGCTGCACAGTCCGAACTATTACAACGTAATGAGTCATCGCCTGTACCTGAGGTCACAGTGGCTCAGCCATCAGTAGAAGTGGCCGCATCAGTATCAGAAATTTCGGATATGACACCGACCAATACG
This sequence comes from Psychrobacter sp. C 20.9, assembly GCF_001921765.1. Taxonomy (NCBI): domain Bacteria; kingdom Pseudomonadati; phylum Pseudomonadota; class Gammaproteobacteria; order Moraxellales; family Moraxellaceae; genus Psychrobacter; species Psychrobacter sp. C 20.9. Next base: position 6,104 of record NZ_MRYC01000009.1, read on the forward strand.
CCGCCTGCCAACCCAAAAGCGGCGCCAACTGTGGAAGCGGTCAGTTCGGCCTCAAATACGCAGCCTGTAGCCCCAGCTAAACCTTCTGTCAGCTTTGCGGTACCAGAAGGTGATAGTAGCAACCATATCACAGATATGATGCCAGAAGATGACAGTGAAGACACGGCTTCACCCGTCATGCCGCATATCAGCGATGACGAAGCATTCAGCAAAAAATCACGCTCAATGCAGACGGCTGCCTATCGCAGTAGCCTAACCCCTATTCCAGAAGTATCTATATTGGACAAGCCTGATCCTGACCGTAAGCCTAGCTATACCGTCGCTGAGCTTGAACAATTATCTGAGCTGCTTGAGATCAAGCTCCAAGAGTTCAATGTAAAAGCCAACGTCGTCAACGCTATCCCAGGGCCTGTGGTGACTCGTTTTGAAGTGGAGCTGGCGGCTGGTGTCAAAGCCAGCAAAGTTACTGGTATTTCACGTGACTTGGCGCGCTCATTATCGATGGCCTCATTGCGTGTGGTCGAGGTTATCCCTGGTAAGCCGTATATCGGTATCGAAGTGCCCAATAAGAAACGTGAAATGGTGCGCTTGATTGAACTATTGAATACCGAAAAGTTCAAAGACCCCAAAGCACAAATCAGCATGGCGATGGGTAAGGATATCGGTGGCAACCCCATCATTACTGATCTTGCTCGCGCACCGCACATGCTGGTTGCTGGTACCACAGGCTCTGGTAAATCGGTATTGGTCAACTCAATGCTATTGTCGATGTTACTCAAGTACACGCCCAATCAATTGCGACTCATCTTGATTGATCCAAAGCAGCTGGAGCTTGCCAACTATAATGACATTCCGCATCTACTTACCCCAGTTGTCACTGACATGACCGAGGCCGCTAGCAGCTTGTCATGGTGCGTGGCCGAGATGGAGCGCCGCTATCAGTTGATGAGCTTGCTCAAGGTTCGTAAGCTCAACGAGTTTAATAAAAAAGTCATCGCGGCAGAGAAATCAGGCAATCCAATGCTCGATCCGTTATGGCGACCAAACGACAGCGTAAGTATCAGCCAAGCGCCAAAGCTCAAAACTCTGCCCATGATTGTCATCGTCGCAGATGAGTTTGCCGATATGATTATGCAGGTGGGTAAACAAGCCGAAGAGCTCATCACGCGCTTGGCACAAAAATCACGTGCGGCTGGTATTCACTTAATGCTAGCTACTCAGCGCCCATCAGTCGATGTCATCACGGGTTTGATTAAAGCCAACATTCCTGTGCGTGCAGCATTACGAGTCAACTCAAAAGTCGATTCGCGTACGATTCTGGATAGTGGCGGTGCTGAGGACATGTTAGGTAACGGTGATATGTTGTTCTTGGGGCCAGGTCAGATTGAACCAGATCGTGTGCATGGTGCTTATGTCAGTGATGAAGAGGTCAACCGTGTCTGTGACGCATGGCGTGAGCGCGGTGCGCCCGATTATATTGATAACATGGCAGGAAATTTTGAGCTATCTAGTCCGGGCGGTGGTAGCACGGCTAATGCCTCTGGTGAAGATGATGATCTATATAATGATGCCGTCGCCTTTATTATGGAAACGCGTAAGGTCTCAGCTTCTAGTATCCAGCGTAAATTTAGCATCGGCTATAATCGTGCCGCCCGTATTGTTGACTCAATGGAAGACGCTGGACTGGTCAGCTCGATGGGCAAAAGCGGTAAGCGCGAACTGTTGATGTAGCATTTAGTATTGAATGAATAATGAAAAAACGAGTCATTAAAGTGGCTCGTTTTTTTATGAAAGAGATTTAAGATTAATTTCATTTATAAACGAACTAGCTACCAAAACCTTCAAATGACCAGTGAGTTTGTTTATCAACCATAGGTCGTGGTTTTTTATAATAAACTGACAGTTACTGATGAAATAGATATTTAAAAAATCTTACTACAATTACTCTCTAAGGAAGGTTGGTTATGTTTAAAGAATATACCCAGTACGACGCACTCGCCTTAGCGGCACTGGTTAACTCAGGTGAGGTCAGTGCAAAGGAGCTATTAGACGCCGCCGTTTATCAGGCCAATAAACTCAATCCCAAGCTAAATGCCATTATTCACCGTTTCGATGAGCGCGCTTACAACGCGGCGCAGGCAGGGTTGCCTTCTGGCGTATTTACTGGCGTGCCGTATTTGCTCAAAGATCTCTCATTTAGCTTCGCAGATGAACCCATTACAATGGGCAGCCGCAGCGTCAATATCCTCTCAGAAAAAGACAGCGAAATCGTCACACGCATGAAAGCGACAGGCGTCAATACCTTTGGCAAAACCAATACGCCAGAGTTTGGCTTGATTATCACCACTGAGCCAAAAGCCCATGGCGCCACTCACAACCCGTTTAAAAAAGGCTATAGCTCTGGTGGCTCGTCGGGTGGTAGTGCCGCGGCAGTGGCGAGCGGTATCGTACCGATGGCAGGCGGCGGTGATGGTGGCGGTTCGATACGGTTTCCATCTGCCTGGTGCGGTACGTTTGGCTTAAAACCAAGCCGTGGCCGCAATCCACTTGGCCCTAATCTTGGTGAAGGCTGGGATGGGGCAGTGGCCGACCATGTGATTACGCGCTCGGTACGTGACAGTGCCGCGATGCTCGATGCCACCAGTGGCGTGGAGATTGGTGCGCCTTATGTCATTGCGCCGCCAGACGGCACGTTTTTGCAGGCGGCGGTGCGCGCACCAAGGCCATTGAAAATCGCGTTACAGCAGCAGCCACTGATTGCCAATACCGTAGTAGACAAAGAAGTCCTTGCTGTACTGAAGCAAACCGCTAAGCAATTAGAGTCTATGGGTCATCAAGTGATACCTGCTGAGCCAAATATTAATATCGAGCAGTTTTGGCATGACTTTATCGTCGTGGTCTGCGCGCATACCGCTTTTACGATTGATAATATCGAGCGCGAGTTTGGGCCCGCCCATATCAAAAACCTAGAGCCGCAAACCTACAATATGGCGCTACTCGGACGTTCGCTATCAGCAGTGGACTTGGTTCATGCCAAACACGGTTGGCATAACAGTCAGTATCAAACGGGACTGTTATTAGAAACCTACGATATGATTTTGTCCCCGACGGTACCGACGCCTGCGGTCAAACACGGCGTGCTACCACCCAGCCGCATGGATGAGATGATGATGCGTAGCGCTGGGGTACTTAATAAAGGGTTTGACATGGGTAGATACGCTTTTAAGTCAGGCATGATCGAAAAGCTAAGCGCGCCTGTACTAGGAAAAATGGGCTTCACATTGTTGGGCAACGTCACAGGATTGCCAGCCATGTCGGTGCCGGTCGGTATGAGTAAAAAAGGCTTACCAATTGGCATGCAACTCATCGGACGTATGAATAATGAGGCGACGCTATTGAGTCTGGCAGGTGAGATGGAGCGTGCGGGTTTATTTACCAAACCTGCCTTTGAAAAGTAGGTTTGGTTTGTGTGCTTTAATTAGATAAGTAGGAAATAGTAAATAGAAGCTAATCAAAGCGGTAAATATCCATGCCCAAACTATGATGGGCCATGCTCTGATGAACAACCGAGACGCGCTGACCGGCACCTAACGCAAAAAACAATGGCAGCAAATGCTCGTCACTTGGATGAATGTCTTTGTATTGTGGATATTGTTGCCAGTCGAGGGCAGTGGGTATGTCTATCTTAAGCTGCTGGAGCAACCACTGCTTGAATGCTTTGGCGGTTTGATCGATGCTATCGGCTTCCCAGCGTAGCGCTTGCAAGTTGTGGGTGATATTACCTGAGCCAATAACAAGAATTTTCTCATCACGCAGATGCGCGAGCTGCGCGCCCAATTGATAGCAAGCAATGCTATCGTAATGCTGCGGCAGTGACACTTGAACGATAGGCACATCTGCCTCTGGGTACAGGTGTCTGAGCGGTGCCCAAACGCCATGATCACAGGCACGTACAGGATTGACGCTACATGTGATACCGCGTGCGCTGAGCTGCTGAGCAAGTGTCTCAGCCAGCGCTGGTTGACCTGATGCAGGATACTGAAGATCGTAAAGCTCAGACGCAAAACCCAAAAAATCATGCCACGTTTTTGGCTGCGGGTTACTGCTAATCTCAAGCTTTGCTGATTGCCAATGCGCCGACATAATGACGATAGCACGTGGCTTAGGTAAGTTTTGCCCGATACGTGCCAATGCACTGGTCGTGGCAGATTGCTCAATCGCAAGCGTGGGTGCCCCGTGCGAGATAAACAACGCAGGTAGTTTGGATGCATTGGGCATTATAGCAGACGCACTTTCCCATGCCGCAGCAGAGGTAATAGGTGTCTGTACAGTGTCGTGATGATGATCACGCTGATGCGTAGTCTGAGAGGCTTTGGATGTCGCGCGTTTTGGATATTTCATGTTCCATTTATTAGGGCATGCGCCAGTTTTTCAATCTATTTTGGGATTGACGTTTTAAATCAAAAAAAAGCTTGGGGTTTGGTTAATTACCGCGATGATAAGGGTGGTTATTGTTGATACTCATCGCGCGGTATAGCTGCTCCATTAGTACAACGCGTACCAGCGGATGCGGCAATGTCAGTGCTGATAATGATAACTTTGCGTCGGCTTTTGCTAACACTGCTGGTGATACGCCATCTGCACCGCCGATGACCAACGCAATATCATCGCCTTGCTGCATGCCATCAGCGAGTTTATCAGCCAATCCTTCCGTTGAAATCATCTTACCTTTGACGTCTAGTACCCATAATTGCTCACGGCTCGCGGCGTTGTGAGCGGCCAATATCGCTTGACCTTCTTGCTCACGGTACTGTGCTAGATTGGCATCTGATGGGTTTTTTGCCCGTTTTGCAGCGGCAATTTCCACAATCTCTGTGCTCAGCATGGGCTGAATACGCTTAAAATACTCATCAAAACCTGTTTGCACCCAACTAGGCATCTTATTGCCAACGGTCAAAATTCTTACCTTCATAGTACGTACCATTTTTTAAATTGAAAAATTTTTACATTCGAGCACTGAATCTGAGTATTGATAGCCATCAGTGCTCAAGTATCTAATCACTACATCAAAGGGGTAATGGTCTCTGACACGCTGTGATCTACATCCTGCTCATCATCACTCGTATCGGCTTGACGTTGTTTTGGAATCACACTGAGTTTGGCATCAGACTCGAAGACAATGGCTTCGATATCATCAAAATTATTGACCCCTTCAGCGCGCATCGCACATTCGATTTCTTGACGAGTCAGGCGCTCGGCACGCATCGCTTCTGGCAAAAACTGCCCTTGATAAAAGACAATACGTGGATCAGACAGAATAACACTGCTAAATTGCGGTGAGATAGAGGCGTATTTGGTTATCAAAAACTGTAAGAGATAGAGTACCAATATCGACGAAGCCCCTTCGATGAAAGGGATGTTTTTGAGCAAAATGGTACTGGCACCCAATGAGCCAATCATGACGGTCACGATCCAGTCAAAGTTATTGAGCTGTGACGTCGATCGTTTACCAGAGGCTTTGGTCACCAACACAATCAACACGTAGACCATAAAGGTCGTTAAAACAATGCGACCGAGCTTATCTATGTTGTCAAAAAAAACCGTTTCCATGATGTTTGCTCCTATTATAAAGTAAAACAAATAACCGCTAAAATTTGACTGCTCAGAGTTAGCCTAACGGATTTTACGTATGAGTAGGAGAAAACTTTGTATTACCTTGTAGGTGGTCGGTTATGCTCGTTGTAGATAGTTGGCTGTGTTCATACTGTTTTGGGAGCAGGGTTCAAGAAATGGTTGATGGCCCATAGGCTGATACGCGTACTGACCAAGGTGAATACCAGCATCAGCACCAATGAAGAGAGCAAAGGCAAAGGCCGCGCCATAGCCATCTCGAGTAATACCTCACGGCTAACCCCATCAAATAACCAAAACCATATGGCTAAAAAATAAAGGACCGTCAATAGCCAAACCACCGCAACACCGCCAAACATGAGCCGGTTGATTTCATTTTTAGCCAAGGCACGCTGCTGATGCTTGATGAATTTGCTGACAGCAATATAGGCACCGACGATGATAGAGACGACCATGACCAGTTGCGAATTAAGCGCAATCTTGGTCTGAATCATCATAAATATGGCGCTGGCAAGGATGTAACCAATGGCGAAAAACCCAATATATTGCGCCAGTTTAAGCTGACTTGACGCAAGCGTGCGAGGCTTACTGAGATTGGTTGTCTGGCGTGACATAAGCTTGCCTTTATAAAGGTAAAAATAAAAGTTTTAAAAATGTATTCATAAACATAGCAGTCATAATTGCTGTGCAAATAATCATGCCACTTGCGTCAAAATATCTGCTGCTTTACTACTGCTCACTAAGCATCGCTTTAGCAAAACCATTAGCGCTGAGCGGTCCAGTCAAGTACTGCATCTAATACAGGTCTTGCCGTATAAGGATTGAGCGCTTGCTCGGTATTGATGAGTCCGACAACCACATAGTCTTGACCTGATAATCCTTTGACATAACCTGCCATCGATGTGACATTATTTAGTGTGCCTGTTTTTATCCACGCTCGGCCAATCGCTGCTGAGTCAGGTAGTCGCTCACTATGAGCGGCAATGGTGCCACTGACTCCAGCGATACCTAACGAGTCTACATACGCATCAAAGCTTGGGTGATTATAAGCGTAAGTCAATAGCTCGCTTAGATTGGCAGCGGTGATGGTACAGTCGCGGCAGAGTCCCGAGCCATTGGTCAAATAAGGTGGCGGTGTGCTTAGGTTGGTTTGCCACCATTGGCTGATGTGTGTTAGCGCTGCAGGATAGTCAGTATGCATCGGCTGATACTGGTATAAGCTGGCGGCCTTTTGCGTGCTGTTTTTAGCAGGCATATTGGCGCGCTCAGTTGTGTCATAAGCGCCGATGGATAAGGCAACTTGCTCTGTCATGACATTGTTTGAAAAATGATTGATGTCATAAATTTGCTGCGTTAAGTCCAATGAAGGATAGCTGACCAAGGGCAGAGGTGACACGGTGATCGCACTGAGGCCTTGTAATGATTTTGCGCTATTTGTTGCATCGTAAGGGGTTTCTTGTGAGATGACAGTGCCGACTAAGGTATTGCCAAGCGCTTGCCATTTTGCAGCAATGACGTGTGCGGCAAACGTTTTGGCATCAGGATACGCCACATAAAACACATGCTCACCGCAGCTTTTTGGCAGGCTGGTATTGAGTGCTAGCCGCTCCGCTTGCCACTGCGGCGATAGGCTGTAGCTTACCTGTCCGCAAGCCGCGTCGCGAGTACGGATCTTATTAGGGAGTTGATAGTTAGCCAGTCGCGGCTTATAAGTCAAGCTTGCGTGGTCGTTGTCCAAAGGGTGAGTCTTGATACCGACGGTGCTAAAGTTCACCAAAAACCCATCTGGACTGGCGTTGTAAGGACGCATTGGCGCATTGTCAAAGGCGGCAGGATCTTTGCTCACCGACTCAAAAATGCTGCTATCAACGATGATATCGCCATTGATATGGCGAATACCTGCCGCTTGCACTTGATAAAGGAGCTGCTTTAATCGCTCATGAGTCATCTTAGGGTCGCCGCTGCCTTGAATGATCAAGTCGCCCATCAAGGTATCACCGACTTGTATACCCGTATGATAAACCCGCGTGTGCCACACAAAACCTGCCCCCAATGTATCAAGCGCGATAAAAGTGGGTACCAACTTCATGGTGCTGGCAGGCGTACGCGGTACATCAGGCTGATGATTCAATAGTGATGAAAAGGAGATTTTTACCGAGGCATTATCCGTGCTCACTGCGCTATTGTCATCATTAGTAAGGGAAGGGTTCTCATCAGGTACAACCGTCGGTATGCTCTCTACACTCTGATACGTATAAGGATCATCAGTATACGTATGTATTTTTCGCTCATGCTGTTCAATCGTACGCTGTTCAATAGTGATTAGCGCGCTTTGTGAGTCAGTATGAGTGGTGATGTTGGTCGCTAGGTTATCTGTCTTTGTCACGTTTTGGCTGCTATTGTTTTCATTAGCAGTCACAGCGTTATAGTCAGAGGGTCGCGCCGATTGGCGATCCGTATCACGGCTATCAATCACTTGCACAGACGCGGGCAGTCGACTGGCATTTTTGTCACCCACAGGCGTTACGATAAGACTGATATCAGACGCTGTCAGATTGGCACGTGACAATGCTGCTTCAATGGGGGCTGGTAGAGCCCCCTGTGCATAAGCAGGCGCTATGATCATCGCAGCGAATAGCGTGAGGGTAGGCAGACGTTTATTAGATAAGTGAGAGGGTAATACACGGCTATAGATTGCGGCAGTTTTGGCAGTAATGGGCGACTGATGGTCGCGCTTTGAACGGTATCGCATGAGCATCTTTCATCAGGTGGCAAAAACTGCTTATGGTAACATGAGTTGCTGTTTTCGCATATGCTCTCAGAAGCTCAATTTTATCGTCAATAATAAAGGCTAGCGTACATGCAAAAATGCCATCGCCGTCATTATTGCATCGTTATAAGCATCATGGGCACCAAGCTCAGGAATACCATAATGCGCCAGAATATTAGTCAAATGTTGCGTTTGATTGGGAATACCTTGCGTACGGTCGCCCATACGTCGACTGTATAATTGACGCACATCGATGACTTTGTTGGGCAGGGTCGTTCCCATATAGCGTTTGACCAAAGGGTTTAAAAATACCATGTCGAGCTGTGTGCAGAACCCGACGATGGGTCGGTTATCAATAAAAGGTAACAAGAGAGCCAGCATCTCGTCATAACTCATGCCATGCTCTACATCAGCAGTACGCAGACCATGAATGACAATTGTATCCCGATCTGGCATTACAGGCGGTCTGCAAACTAAGTGCATGCCATTACCCGTATCGATCGTATTGCCATTGATATGTATCGCTGCCACGGATAATAAATGGTGCTTTTTGGGGTTCAGGCCAGTCATTTCACAGTCAATCGCTACCCACTGCTCAGCCGACGGTGTGGTGAACATTGATGCCAGCTCCGGACGCTGTAGCTGCGTCTTTTGCCAAGCGCAAGATAACTGCTGTAACCAGCTCATGTTGATCATCCATTTATTTATTTATTTATTCTATTGCTATATTTATGCTATTTCTAACTGATAGTGTTGACGCAGCTGATTTTTAAAACTTTTTACCACGGCCAGACATTCTTTAAGCAGGTCGCGTTCTAGTGCGGTTAGTGACGTTGGATTGACTTGTCTTGCCTGCTTGTCCTCAGTTGACAGTGCTACGGATAGCCGCTGCGCCATAAAAAACTCTAGCGCTTCCAATAATGTATCAGCGCGCTCTTGGGTCAGGGCATGCGCCTGCACCAATGCCTTTAGGCGATCTTTACTGCTAGGCACATCGAGCACATCATTTTCTAATGCCAACGTACGAATACCATGAACCAATGGAAAGATCCCTGCTTTTTTTAGATCAATATCTGCTGATATAGATTTACCCCCTATCAAAGGCACAAACTTTTGCCACCACTGATTGACATCGCCAAACTGCAATGCTGCACGGGCAAATTGCCGGACAAACATTGGATCGGCTTGTCTGTGAGCCATTCTTAAATGCTGACGTACCTGTGTAAGTAGGGTTTCATCACCGCAGACGTATTCACCATCCATTATGGCGGACAAGTAGATGCCATGCATGGGGTCAGTGTTTTTAAACCATGAGCCAATCTGCGCGGTAAACTGCTTGAGCGGTTGTCGCCACATAGGATTGGTCATCATAATATTGCCATCACACAGCGGATAGCCAAGCATCGCCAAACGAGTATTAAAGGTATCGGCAAACTGTGCCAAATCCGGATGCGTATAGCCATCACGAATGATTAGTGCGTTATCTTGATCGGTACGCATGATTTGCTCGCCGCGACCTTCTGAACCCATGACGATGAGACAAGTATTGCTTATCACTTCATCAGGTACGATCAGCTGCCAGAGCTTGGTAAATACTTGCGCATTCAACGTCTGTACCATGCGGCTGATATTACCGATTTTGACACCGTTTTGATGCTGCGCACGAATATAGCGACCGATAAGCTCGACAGCGGTATCTAGGCTTGGTAGGTCAGTTGCTTGCTCGATTTGAATACTAATAAGCTGTGAGTGATGACCAATGTGGGCGAGCATATCGCTTTGTCCAAGTACACCGACGACATCACCACTGCTATCAATGACCGGCAGCCTGTGAATGCGATAGCGAGTCATAGTGAGCAACGCATCGCCAATCTCGTCAGTGGCCTTGATCGTACGTAGGTTAAAATTGGTATAGCGCTGGCAAAGCGTAATAGCGGGATCTTGTCTGTCACTCACAGCACGGCAAATATCCGTATCGGTGAGAATGCCTAACAGCAGTTTTGGCTGCTCAGTGTCTCGTATATTTTCTACATAGTTCAGCGGTCGTACCAATACGTGCTTTAGCCCAGCCTCGGTCATGATACGCGCAGCTTCGTACAAGCTGTTATTGGCATCGACAATATGTACTGGCAATAAATGGACGTCGATGACAGGTTGCAGCATGATTTGCTGCACTTCTTGTTGATGGGTATAGCCAGCAGGGTTTAGGGCTTTGTTGCTACGGCGCTGTCGCAATGCCTTTAGTCTTTCGGGTAGCTTGTCTGATAGCATTTGGCGTACCAGATGATTTTGCGCGCTGATTTTATCGACAGTGGCACCATCGACTTGTAGTAGCAATGTCTCTTCACTGGCCCGAAACTGGTACGGCTGTATAGGCGTGTTTTTACTTTCTGGCACACCATTTTTTATGAGTGACTCAGGTAAGCGGCGACTATCAAACCAGTCATTATTGTTTGGCTCATCAGAATGGTTGCTGCCCAAATAAGAGGCGACAAATTCACCACTCAGTGATTGCTCAATTTGTCCTTTGATGACCACATATAGATACTGCAAGTCTGCTGCGGGTAGGATCTCATCTCTAGCAAGATAGCGGATCTTCGTGTTTTTTCTGATGCTTTGACGTTCAGCTAGACTCAGTACGTCAAAGGGTGGCTGGGTAAAGTCAAGATGGGGCATGGCATCATCCTTGATGGTATATTTTGCAGTAGAGAGTTTACTATAGCACTATTCATGCAAAAAGCCTCTAATAACCCTATTTATATTGTGGTTATTAGAGGCTGCTTTATTAGCTCAAGATAAAAGCTTTTTGAGTGACTGTTTATGCCGCCAGCAACTTTCGAATACGACTGATTGCTTCGCGGCTCTCCTCGACACTTGCGACCAAAGCAACACGGACATAGCCTTTTCCAGGATTATTACCATCAACCTCGCGTGACAAGTAGCGTCCTGCCAATGCATGGATATTGGCCTGCTCGTATAATGCTTTGACAAATACTTCATCATCGCCATCGAACGGTTCAGGTACTTTTATCCAAAAATAAAATCCAGCTTCTGGCATGCGCAAATCTAGCAACTCGCCAAGCTCTGACATCCATAGCGCGAACTTTTCTTGATAAAGGGCGCGATTGTGTGCGACATGCTTTTCATCTTGCCACGCAGCGATAGAGGCAAGCTGATGCGGTATCGGCATCGCACAGCCTTGGTAAGTACGATATTGCAAATATGACTGCAAAATCTTGGCATCGCCCGCCACAAACCCAGAGCGTAAACCAGGGAGATTTGAGCGCTTGGATAATGAATGGAATACGATGCAGTTTTTGAAATTGCGGCGACCCAAAGCGGCGCAAGCTTGCAGTAAGCCAATCGGAGCAGTATCAAAATACAGCTCGCTATAGCACTCGTCGCTGGCAATAACAAAACCGTATTGGTCTGATAAACGAATGAGATATTCCCAATCCTCCATAGTCATAACCGAACCCGTTGGATTATTCGGACTACAGACAAATACAAGCTGCGTGCGTGCCCAAACGTCTTTTGGCACCGCGCGATAATCCCCCTTAAAGTCATTGTCTAACGTACAGGGAACAAAATGGGGCGTCGCTTGTGCCAATATTGCTGCACCTTCATATATTTGATAGAACGGATTGGGCATGACGACCAAAGGCGAGGCATTAGATGCTGAAGAGGACGTGCTTTCGTTATCAGCGGTATCATGATTTATGACGGCTTGTACAAAGCTAAAAATGGCCTCGCGAGTACCCATTACTGGCAAAACTTGGGTATTGGCATCGACATGGCTAAGAAAAAAACGCTTCTCTAACCAGTGCGCAATCGTCTGACGTAACTCAAACATACCATTGGTGGTCGGATAACGACTTATTTTGTCCAAGTTTTCGCGTAGTACGTCCAGTACAAATGCTGGTGGCTCATGTTTTGGCTCACCAATACCCAGTTTGATTTCGCTGTAACTGTCGGCAGGTATGCTGTCAGCAAGTAAGGTTGCCATCTTGGCAAAGGGATAAGGATGTAGATGCGCTAAGTTGTGATTCATAAGTGTGATAACTATAATAGACAATTAATAATAAAGTTATAAAGAAAATTTACATTAGAGCAGTGTAATACCTCTTTTGCCTTTTTCTTCTCATAACGTGAATGCGAATTTATTGTGCTTGAACGGCTGACCTTATCATAGCCCATTCAGTCGTACTTACAAAGCGCATTGAACGCTTCGCGTCTGATAACTTATAACAATATAAAAGATGACTGTCAGTGCCAGAGACAGATCATTTTAAGGACAGTTTGATATGCCTAGTGCACTAAATCATAATAACTCCATCGCTAAAAATATCAATAATGACATTCCTGATGCAGGTGTGCACCCTATTAACGTATATGCGCTGCTAAAAGAACGTGAAGCGTGCTGGTGGCAGGCGAGGCGGCAATTGATTGAGCATCAAGAGAAGAAAATCTTTTGGTATGGCGAAAATAGTTTAATCATGTGGTTATTATGGCAGTTGGTTGGTTACGTGGTTGTCGCCATGGCGCTGATGCTGCTAAATAATATGTTGAATCTATCGTTATCTTTGTGGCAATACATTGCTTTATTTATCTTACAGACTATATTTTTTGTTGGTATTCTTGCAGCGAAAGGCCGTCTGGCGAATAAGTTGCAGGATGAGATAGACAATGATGAACTGATGCGTGAAGAGACGTTCAATGAAATGATTATTTTGGCAGAGGATAGTCTGTATCCTGACGTGCATGCCAAGTCGCCTATTTCTTTGAGGCAGCTGGGTGACTATCTTAATGGCGAGTTTCATTTATCAAGCTTGCATTGCTTATTACAAAAAGAAATCAAGGCTGGACGATTAATCATGGAGCAGCAGCTACTTGAAGTAGGTGTTTTGCCACCAGAGCTTGCTGATGTAGAGCTGATAGAACATGCTGACAATATAATATACAAGAGCACGTTATAAAACGTGCTCCTAATAACGTCAATTAATAGCTATAAACCACGTTGTTTTCTCTTTTGGTCGCTAGGCTGGCGAGCAATGCTGATTTTAACGCATCAAGTCGTTCAGCAGATAATGGCTTATCATTTTGGTCACTGATATAGAACATATCTTCTGCGCGCTCGCCTAAGGTCGTAATACGAGCCGCATGAACCTCAATTTGCTCCTGCAAAAACACCTGTCCCACTCGGGCCAAAAGTCCTGGTTGATCCAGTGTCTCTAAGCTCATGATATGCTGATCTGACGCTTCATTAAACTCAAAGTTAATCACCGTAGCCACTTCAAAATGCCTGAGCTGGCGTGGCATACGTTTGTTGGTGAGCTTTAGTACTGTTGGATCTTTAAAGGCATTAATCAGGCGCTGTTTAAGTTCTTGCTGACTGTCTTCATCGACTAACAGCGTACCGCTAGGATCTAGCAGCACATAAGAATCCAAGGCAAAGTCGCGAGTCGCCGTAATGATACGCGCATCTAATACATCAAGATTCATCTGATCGAACACCGCCATCGTAACAGCAAACAGATTTATTTGATCTTGGGTATAGACAAAAACCTGTACCGCATCCAGTGCCAGTTCACGATGTTCACGCAAAACCACCAGTGGCGGACTATCCGCATTAGAAGCAAGCCCAATCGGTGGATGGTTTAAGATGGCTTCGGTGTGCCACAAGATGTCTTCTGCAATCTCTCGCAAAAAGTACTCATCGCCCAAATCGTCCCATAGTCGCAATACTTCATCGCGATTCATGTGCTGATTATTGACATTATCTAGCATCGCGAGCGCCTGCGCACGAGTGGCACTGATCATATCTTGGCGATTGGTAGGCGCATCAATATCGGCGCGCAGAATACGCCGCGTCTGCGAGTATAACTGTTTCATTAGCGTTGCCCGCCAGCTATTCCATAGCTGTGGGTTGGTTGCATTCATATCAGCAACCGTCAGTACATACAGATGATTCAAGTGCGTCACATTACCGATAAGGTCTGCAAAGACAGTCACCACCTCAGGGTCTGAGATGTCTTTTTTCTGTGCGGTAATCGACATCAACAGATGATAGCGAGTCAGCCAGCCAACCAAATTGGCGTCGGCTAAGCTCATGCCATGTGACAGACAAAACTCAATGGACTCTGTCTGACCAAGCTCGCTATGGTCGCCGCCGCGGCCCTTTGCAATATCATGAAACATCGCCGCCAATACCAAAATCTCTTTGCGCTCGATACGCTGAAAGATAGCGCTGACCAGTGGAAACTCTTCAGAAAACATAGGATCGGTAAAGCGGTGCAAAATTCGAATCAAAAATAAAGTATGCGCGTCCACCGTATAGCGATGAAACAAATCATATTGCATCAGACCCGTGACTTGCGCAAAAGCAGGAATATAGTTGCCCAATACCCCATAGCGATTCATGGTGCGCAGGCGATGGAACAGATAGTTTTGCTCTTTTAGATTAGATAAAAATAAAGCTTTGTGAACGGGGTTGTCCCTATAGATTTGATCGATGCCGCGTGCTGCAATTTTTAGCGCCCGTAGCGTATGGGTGCGAACTTTGTCGATACCGTGCTGACCCATTAATAAGAACATCTCTAAAATAGATTCAGGATGCTGAGCAAAAACCCGATGGTGCGCTATAGCAATATGATCACCCACACGGTTGAATCTTGCATTGATCGGCTGCTTTTTGGGGCGCTCATCATCAGGCAGATTGGGCTCTATGATGGTCTCATAATAGTGGTTGGTCAGCATCTCAGACAGCGTTGATATTTGCATGGCACAGCGATAGTAATCACGCATAAAGCGTTCAACGGCCGCATTGGGCTGGTCATCTGGCTGGGTCTCGTAACCCATTAATTGAGCAATCTCACGCTGATAATCAAACAACAGCTTGTTTTCGTTACGTCCGGTCAGCACATGCAGATAATGCCGTATCTGCCATAGATAGCCTTCTGCAAAGCTTAACTCATCAAACTCTTTTTCGGTCAAAAAGTTTTGTTGTACCAAGTCATATAGCTTGCCCACTCGAAAGTAGCGTTTGGTCACCCAGCCGATGATATGAATATCACGTAATCCCCCAGGCGCCGTTTTGATATTGGGTTCAAGATTATACTCGGTGGCATTGTGCTGTAGGTAGCGAGCCTTGGACTCTTCCATTTTTACATCAAAAAAGGCACGAGGAGACCACTGCTTGTTAACGATTTGGATGGGCATATCTCGCAGTGCTTCGTTGCCGATTAACAATCGAGCTTCGAGCTGGGCACTGGCTATCGTATGGTCAAGTGCAGCTTCTAACGCATCGTTGACGCTCCGCACAGACAGCGCAGGCTCCAGCCCGATATCCCACAGCAATGCGACCAATTTATCAATCTTACTGCTGGCATCAGCGCCGATTTCGTCAGGAGATAACAGCAGGATATCAATATCTGAATAAAGCGACAGCTCACCGCGTCCATAGCCACCCGTTGCAAACAATGCCAAATCCGTCTTATCTAGCTCAAACCATTTAAATAACGCAATGAGTAAGCTATCAATCGCGCAGGCACGTACTTCGACCAATTGACGAATATTGGTACCACGCTCTAGTAATCGGCTGATGTCCTCATTGATTTGTCCCAGCCATTCAGGAATGCCAAGTAGCGCTTTATCAGTCGTATTTTGCTCTGACAACAGCGATTTATCTGTCGCCGTATCATTTGATAGTAGCGGTAGGGGCGTTAGATCAATAGAAGCGACATCACAAGTAAACATGAGTGTTATCCAATTAAAAGTTTAAAAATAGAGCGTTTGAGCTGCTGATAGCTGATAAAAGTTACCAATAGAATGTACTAATAAATGTATCAATATAAATTATTAACTCATCAGAGTATAAAGACAAAAAGCCAGTAAGCACAATACTCAATCTGTCCTAACTCGATATGTGCTAATGATTGGCCAAAAAAAAGACCGCCTAGGCGATCTTTTATGGTCTTACTGTGTCAAAAAACTCAAATCTTCTTCAGGGCGCGTGGTAAATACTTCACAGCCATTGTCGGTTACGACCATCGTATGCTCCCACTGAGCGGACAGTTTGCGGTCTTTGGTAATCGCTGTCCACTCATCAGGTAAAATCTTGGTCTGCCATGTGCCTTGGTTAATCATTGGCTCAATGGTAAAGGTCATGCCCGTCTTTAGCTCAAAGCCTGTGCCTTTTTTGCCGTAGTGCATGACTTGTGGCTCATGGTGGAATTCATCACTGATGCCATGACCACAAAACTCACGAACGATACTAAAGCGCTCAGGCTCGACCACTGCTTGAATCGCTGCACCAACGTCGCCGAGACGCGCGCCGTTTTTGACCACACTCATGCCAGCATATAGCGCGTCTTGTGCGACTTTGCAGATACGCTGCGCCATGATAGAGCCGTTACCGACGATCCACATTTTTGAGGTGTCGCCGTAGTAGCCGTCTTTGATCACGGTCACATCAATATTGATGATATCACCATCTTTTAGCAGTTTGTTTTCGCTAGGGATACCATGACACACCACGTGGTTGACTGAGGTACAAATAGACTTAGGAAAGCCATTGTAGTTCAGTGGCGCAGGAATGGCCTGCTGCACATTAACGATATAGTCATGAGCGATTTGGTTGAGGGCTTCGGTACTAACGCCGACCTTGACATGTTCGTCGAGCATGACAAGGACGTCGCTGGCAAGTTTGCCGGCCACACGCATTTTTTCTATGGCCTCTGGGGACTGGATAAGGGATTTTTTAGTCATCATCTTGTGTCTTATAATTATGGGGTTAATGTGGATAAATTATACCATAAATGGATGAATGGCAGTTTTATGATAAGTGATATTAAATCTATCATTATTATTGACAATAGTTGCTGTACAGCCGCATTTGAGCCGTTATGACCCTCCAGTCACGATAATATATTCATATTTTGACAATTTAGTTGAATCTTGTAAAAGATAGAAGTAATGTAATTTTGCATGCTAAAGGGATTAGCAGCAGTCTTTGCCGACGTTATGAGGTAAAGGCACTCACCACTAATGATGACAAGGATGTTGTTATGACGCTCTCCTCGTACGTTCGTGCTGCGCTCACGCCGCGCACTTTTTTACCAATACTGGGCTCTATCAGTACTGGCGTTTTATTAATGACCATGCAAACCACCTCAGCGCAAGCGGCAGGGCAGTACTATAATTGTGCCAACGCCAATGGCTGCACGCTAGTCGATAGCAAATACTTTACATCCAGTTATACCAAGACTCAGTATCCAGTGGTCCTGGCTCATGGGCTTGGCGGTTTTACCAAGCTGTTTGGGGTCTTAGATTATTTCAACGGGATTCCTAGTGAGCTGATGAAAGGTGGATCAGAGGTGTACACCACCAAAACATCAGCGGTGAATAATAGTGAAGTCCGCGGCGAGCAGCTGTTACAACAGGTAAAAACCATCACTGCCATCTCAGGCGATCCTAAAGTCAATTTGTTTGGCCACAGTCAAGGCGGTATAGACATCCGCTATGTCGCTGGCGTTGCACCAAAATACGTCGCCTCGGTCACCGCCGTATCAAGCCCAGAGCAAGGCTCAAAAACAGCCGATTTTGTCAAAAACGTCCTTGAACCAAACAATGACACAGGTGAGCCATCAAACGTTACGACACAGCTGGTATCAGGGGTGTTTAATTTGATTGGCGGCTTTACAGATGTGGGATCAGGCATCAGTTTTAAAGAGATACAAGCGCAAGATGGCTGGCAAGCACTCATGGCGCTATCAACCGATGGTGCGGCCAAATTCAATGCCAAATTCCCCGCAGCAATGCCAACAAGTTACTGTGGTCAGCCAACCAGTACCTCTGCAAACGGTATCAAATATTACTCATTTAGTGGCGTCGGACAAGTCATGAGCGTCCTTGACCCTAGTGATTATCTGCTTGCAGCAACAAGCGTACCGTTTTTATTTGATTCAAATGATGGTTTGGTTTCTGCCTGCTCGAGTCGACTTGGGTATGTGATTCGTGACAACTACCTCATGAACCATTTGGATTCAGCAGACCAAGTACTAGGTCTGACGGCATGGGGCGAGTCTGAGCCAAAATCTATCTATCGTACTCAGGTCAATCGCCTAAAAAACGCCAACCTTTAAGTTGACTTGTAAAAAGAACTCTCATCTATGTCGAATAATCGCCGTCCAGCCTATTTACCAATCGCTATCATCGCTGTGGTCATCATAGTCATCGCGGCGGCGGTGATTATGTGGTTTAAGCCAGATAGTCAACGAATGGAGACAGCACAATCAGCGTCCATTGCCTCTGCGGATACCTCTGAGAGTACGTTGTCCACTGCGCTAAATAGTGAGCAAACAGAACAAACCGCTTCAGCCCGAAACCAGTTTGCATTTGACACTGGATTGGAGCGTTTGCCAGCCTCATTAATGGGCACGCAAGTGGACGGCGAAATCATCATCGATGAAAACAAGCAGTTGGTCGTCACTGAAGGTCTGCGGCGGTTGTTCGATTATTTTTTATCAGCAATAGGAGAGGAGGACGAAGCCGTTATTTTTGCGCGTGTCGAGAGTTATATTCGCCACCACACGCCAGAGCCAGCTGCCAGCCAAGCGGTCGCTATCTTTGGCAAATATGTGGCGTATCTCAAAGCGCTTCCTGAGATAGAAAAGCGTTATGGCAATCTGCAACTGCAAGCGACCAAAAATGGTGAGCTAGATTTGAATGCCATTGCTCAGCAAAAGCAGGATGTGGCGAGTTTACGTCAGCAGTATTTTGATAAAACCACCATCGAAGCCTTCTTTGGTGCTAGCGATAGTTACGATGACTATAGTATAGAGATGGTCAGAATCAATCAAAATGAGCAAATGAGTGAGGCACAGAAACAGGCTGCCAGGCAAGATTATGTGAGCCGTCTACCAGATGGTGCGATCAAAACCAATATCATGCAGCAAGCCAATCTTAATGAGCTTATGGCTCGTACTGAACAGATGAAAGCGGCAGGTGCCAGCCCTGAAGCACTATACAATATGCGTCGAGAGCTAGTAGGTGCACCAGCGGCAGAGAGACTGGCACAAGTTGATCAAGAAGATGCCAATTTTGATCAGCGCTTCACTCAGTATCAAACGCAAAAACAGCGCTTACTAAATCAAAGTGCCAATCCAGCAGAGGCGCAAATTCAGATAGACCAACTTGAGCAGCAGTTGTTTGATGATGCTGAGCGCAAGCGTTTATCCGGTTATGCAGCGTTGCAGGAAACCAAAACTCAGTAAGCATATTCCCTTAACATTAATTAACTTACAGCAATATAAGAGATGGGTATGCTAAAAGTGTGAATAAGCTATGATCATTGGAAGAAGTACGGCCTGATATTTATAGCTTTAGTAAAATGACAGTAATCTTTCAATTGAACCAACAGTCTATTAAAACGATTCTAGGAGCGAATATGAAAAACTTAACCAAAGCATTGATGACTGGTATTGTCATGGTAACGGTACTCGTCGGTTGCCAGTCGATGTCAAGTATGACAAAGCCTGCGACTGAAGAGCCAAACATTACTGGTACAGATGTGATCTAAAGCAGTTGCTAATACGTGTACTGAGACCTATATGTATTACTTAAGGTTTCGATAAACGATATCAGTCATCAGATGCGATAGTCGCACGATAAAAACACTTCACTATTTAGTGGAGTGTTTTTGTATCAGCTGACATCTGCCAAGAGAAGGTTTAAATAAGACATTATCAAGAAAAGTGACATTATCACTGGGAAATAGCGTCAATAGTAAATATCAGTAGTCAGTAGTCAGTAGTCAGTAGTCAGTAGTCAGTAGTATGTATGAGGCAAAAAATATCCGCTAAATACTTACTCAATTGATAATGACAGTCACTGGTGAGTCAAACACAATATCGCTACTGTCTGAAACAGTGAATAAGACAATTACCATAATAAATCAAAATTCTGAATGCGCTTGTTGGGTCTTGTGTCAAGTATGACCTTATGCTCGGCAAGGTTTTTGGATTCAATAAAAAAGGAATGTATATGAAAAATATGACTAAATTAATGATGGCAGCTACCTTTTCAGTTAGTGCTCTTGCCGCTGGTTGCCAGACAACGGCTACCTTGCCTGCGCCAGTCAGTCAGCCCGTCACTGTAGAGGCATTGCAAGCGCACAATTGGCAGTTGGTTGATGCCAAACGTAGCAACGGTGAACAGGTGCCTCAGTTGTTCTTTGATCCAGCCAAGCCGCTCACTTTGAGCTTTATGAATGATAACGGTAGAAACTACGTGGCATTTATGAACACGTGCAACAATATGAGCGCGGGCTACAGTGTCGTCAATGGTGATGTGCAGATCAAAAACGGCATCAGCACAATGATGGCCTGTCCTGAGCCGCAAGCCAGCTTTGACACAGCGACCCTAGCAACGGTACAAGGCAAGTATAGCCTCAGTAAAAATGCCAAAAATGTCCCTGTATTGACCATCAAAAATGATAACCAAGTGGCTTACTTTAAAGCTGTCTCTAAATAACTTGGTGATTGAGTAAAGCGATATAGACATTCTGGTTAGATTTGATAAGGCCTCACTAATATGTGGGGCTTTTTTTCGTCCAAAGTTTGTCGAATTTTGCGCTACACTAGAGTAAAGCTGCTGTTACACCTTAGCGATTTTATTGGATACTATTTTATGTTTAAAACTATTATGTCAAAACCAACCACGAATAACATCACGATAAAAGGGGCGACGACGATCGCTATATTGGCGGCTCTCACTGGCTGTCAGACACTGCCGAGTGCTGAAATGAAAAAGCCGACCAGTACAGTGGATAGCAATCCACTGACCGCTGCTATGCCTGCCATTGATCGTCAAGGACACATTGCTTATGTGGAAGAGCAAGGGTCAGGGAGCGCAAAAGTATCGACCCTCTATAGCATCCGTCCTGATGGCAGTGATCGTCAGCGCATTGATCAGATCACAGGCTATATCTATGCGCCAGCGTGGTCGGCTGATGGGCAACTGCTTGCTTATAGCAAACAAGCACCGCGCGAGCATCCTAAAATATATATTTATGACCGTAGCAGCAAAACGCGCAATCTGGTCGTCAATGCTGAAGGCAGTAATATGTCAGCGTCATTTTCACCTGACGGTCAATATCTGCTCTATAGCTCAACGGTCGGTGGCAATGCTGATATTTATAAGATGCGCCTAAGTGATGGGACAACTGAGCAATTAACGACACTACCGAGCACTGAGGTGCAGCCTAGCTATGCAGCTGACGGCAAAAGCTTTGTTTATACCAGTGACAAAGTCCGTGCTGGTCGTCCCCGTATCTATCGCTATCACTTCGCGACCGGTAAAGCCGTACCTGTACCGACAAATGGCTATGTCGCCAGTCCTCAGCTCAGTGTAGATGGTCAGCGTATGGCTTATCTAAATGGACGCAAGGCTGCTGTCATGACACTAGCGACTGGACAAGTAGTCAGCCTGGCAGAAACTGGACTCGATGAACCGGCACGTCTATCTCCTTCTGGAAATTATGCGGTCTACCCAACGCGTTTTTCAAAAGTCAGCGGGCAAGTAGGCGGTCAAAGTTTAGGACGTCAAAAAGGTGGCGATTTGGTTATTCATTCGCTCTCAGGAAACACAAGTTACGCCATCAATAGCCAAAATGGTGGCGTCGTGCGCTCACCGATATGGGGTCGTTAATAGCCACAGCTATATATTATGTAATGAAATGTATATATAATCATTAATAAAGAAACATAAGTTGATTCTAAAAATATAAATATAACGGCATCAAGTCGAGCAATCATCATTTATGTCATACCAAACTATGTAACTGAGTCATTAAAATACTAGATCAAGTGAGCAAAGGGAGAAGAGGTGTCATGCAAGAAGCTTTTTTAGTATTTATCACTAAAATCAGTTTGTATCCCACGATTATTTTTACAGGGCTTGTGATGTTTGTCACCTTATATTGGGTCGTATCTTTGCTTGGTATGACAGATATGGACAGCGTCGATCTGGTTGATGTAAGTGGTGACGCAGGCGGTGATGCGGATGTTGCTAACTTATCATCAACCGGATTTTTCACAGGATTGATGCTCAAGTTTGGTCTTTATGGCGTCCCTCTCATTATCATACTCAGCTTAATTAGTTTGATCGGTTGGCTGTTGAGCTATCTATACACCAGTTTCTTACACCAAAACGTTGACTCAGGCATTCTGTATTACTTGTTTGGTACAGGGGCACTCATTTTTGTCTTGGTTGTGTCCATGTGGTTGACTGGTCTTATCATCTCGCCCATCCGCAAAAACATCGCCAATATCCCCAAACGCAATTCGTCTAGTAATGTGGGCAAGATCGCTGTGGTACGCACGCTCAGTGTGACCGACAAGCATGGCGAAGCTGCGCTCAATGATGGCGGTGCAGGATTGATACTCAAGATTCGCTCAGATATGAGCGACAATCAACTAAAACAAGGTGATAAAGTGGTGTTGGTAGAGTATTTAGATGACACCAACACTTACCGCGTCACGCCTGTTAAAGACAAATAACGCTCATCAATGATATTGGTCAGTGAACGATGGCTCAATAATATAAAAAATAAGTATTTGGTAAATATAGTAAGGATTTTAACTTCGCTTGGAATGTTTTAATTAAAGGAATGGATATGGATATACTCATTATCGTCGGCGTGGTTGTGGTGCTGGCGTTTGTTTTTATGATGGTCGCGCTTTTGATGCTCAAAGCCTTTTACGTCAAGGTTGAGCAGGGCAAAGCACTTATTATCAACGGCGTGAGTAAAATCGCCGTACGCTTTGATGGTGGCTTTGTTTGGCCGGTTATCAATAAAAAAGAGCTGATGAAAATCTCGCTGATCACCTTAGAGGTGGACAGGCGCGGCAAAGAAGGTCTGATTTGCGCGGACAATATGCGTGCTGATATTACAGTCGCATTTTATCTACGGGTGAATGAAACCGAAGAAGATGTGCTCAAAGTCGCCAAATCGGTTGGCGTAGAGAGAGCGTCTGATAAAGCGGCGGTCAATGAGCTGTTCAATGCTAAGTTTTCAGAAGCGTTAAAAACGGTCGGTAAGCAGATTGATTTTGTCAAACTGTTCGAAAACCGCAGTCAGTTCCGTGACAGTATCGTCCAAGAAATCGGTAACGATCTGAACGGTTATGTCCTAGAAGATGTCGCGATTGACTATCTAGAGCAAACGCCAAAAGTATCGCTAGACTCAAGCAATATCCTAGATGCTGAGGGTATCAAAAAGATCACTCAGCTTACCGCGTTTCAAAACGTCATTACCAATGAGCTTGAGCGTGACGAAGAGCTGGCGGTTAAGAAAAAGAACGTCGAGACCCGAGAGGCAATGCTCGAGCTGGAGCGTCAACAAGCCGATGCCGAAGCCAAGCAAAAGCGTGAAATCGCATCAGTGATTGCTCGTGAAACCGCTGAAACTCGTAAAATTGAAGAAGAAGAGCGCAAAAAGTCAGAAACCGCCATCATCATGGTGGAGCAAGATTTGGCGATTCAGCGTGAGAACCAGCAACGCGAAATCGAAGTGGCGGGTCAGAACCGTCTGCGCGCTGTGGTCATCGAAGAAGAAAAAGTCACGCGTGCTCGCGATCTAGAAATCGTCTCGCGTGAGCGTGAAGTTGACTTGCAACGTATCGAAGCCGAGCGCGCAATTGAGCTTGAGAAAAAAGAAATCGCCAACGTCATTCGTGAGCGTATCGCGGTCGACAAAACCGTGGCACAAGAAGAAGAGCGCATCAAAGAAGTTCGCGAAGTCAGCGAAGCGGAGCGCTCTAAGCAAACGCGCGTACTGGCTGCCGAAGCAGATGCTGAAGAGCTCAAAGTGCGTCAGGTGAAAAAGGCCGAAGCCGAAGAGTTATCTGCCAAGCATAAAGCCGTCGAGATCACCACGCTGGCTAACGCCAATCTGGAAGCCTCTGCGAAAGATGCCGAAGCCAAAATCAAAATGGCAGAAGGTATCAAAGCAGAAGAGTCAGCGCATGGCTTTGCTGAAGCGGCGATTCAAGAAGCCAAATCAGTGTCGCTTGAAAAAGAAGGCATTGCTAAAGCCAATGTTATTAAGGCGACTGGACAGGCCGAAGCACAATCAGAGCGCGAAAAAGGCATGGCAGATGCTGAAGTTATCGCGGCTCGCGGTGAATCTAATGCCAAAGCTGAACGTGATATCGGTCTGGCCAATGCCCAAGTCATCGCCGCTCGCGGTGAGTCAAATGCCAAGGCAGAACGCGAAGTTGGACTGGCAAAAGCCGAAGTCACTCGTGCGCACTTCCAAGCCGAAGCAGATGGTCTGGTCGAGAAATTCAATGCCATGGGTAGCATGAGCAAAGAAGCACGTGAGCACGAAGAGTTCCGCATGGGTCTTGAGACCGCCCTACAAGAAGCCATGGCATCTATCGATGCAGGTAAAGAGATTGCCAAAGAAAATGCTGAGGTCTTGGCAGTGGCCCTACAAAAAGCCAAAATCGATATCGTCGGCGGTGAAGCGCACTTCTTTGATAACTTTGCCAAATCATTGTCAATTGGTAAAGCCATTGATGGCCTAGCGGGTAAGTCAGACACGTTGAGTGGCCTGATCAATACCATGATGGCCAATCAAGCCATGAAAGCCAATCAGAACAAAGATGATGAAACAGCGTAAACGATGTGCGACTGGTATAAATGTCAGTAGTTATAAGCACGCTGTCATTTAGGTCGCAGCGTGCTATGACCCATTCGCGCTAAGTGTCTTAAAGCGCGATAGCCAACTCATTATTTATGATGAGTTGGCTAATCTAAAAAATCGCATCACTTCTACTGATTTTTTAGATTAGCCAAGCGCTTCTTTACCTTCAATGATTTCTTATTGCCAAAATATAAAAATGGACGAGCAACGATGGCGGACACGCAAAACCCAACCAATTCAGATAGCAAAAGTGATCCTAACGCGAACCAAGCAACCCAAACTGATCAGGCAGTTGCCTCCGGTAATGCGTATGAGCTCATCAAAAAACGCCTAACAGAGCAAGGTAGCCGTCTAGAGCAATTGACCGCCAAATTAAATGCTGCACGCCTGACGGAATTTGGTAGCACCCAGATGCAGGTCATTGCCCGCACGCGTATCCGTACCGAGCATAACTGTGTGGCGCAGGATATGGTGCAAGTTGGCGACTATCTGCTGTTTGGCTACAATGTGTTTATGGGGCTAAAGCGCGCCAGCAATATTAAGGATGTATTGTCGCTATATCGCTTGATAGACCCTGCTGATAAAAATGAAAACGATGAGAGTTCGCAGAGCAGTAATGGTGATAGTGCGGAGCAAGAGTATCAGCTTGAAGAGGTCGATTTAAAAGGCACGTTTTTAGATCAAGATGCCTTTGTACAAGACTTCAATGAGCTCTATCGTTATTACAAGCAAACACGCCTGATTCAATTAACCGTTAAAGACAGCAAGCTGCTATTGGCCTTTCAAATTGGTGAGCGTATCACCGATATTCGGGTTTTTCGTTTTGCTTTAGACTTTAGCCAAGGCACGCCAGAGGCTGCCCAAGTCGCCTATGTGGACAATCGTGGCGAGCGTGATATTGAGTTGCCGCCTGCCTATGATTTTGATTGGATTGAGACCACGCGCGATCAGATGGTCAATGGTAAGTATCCGCACATGAATATTTTGGATACGATATTTGTCGAAACCGTCGGCGGTGATTTGACTATTAAGATTGAAGACAATACGCAGTCAGGGCAGGGCATTTATAGCGAGCCTGTCAATGACCGCACTCAGTCGCTGACCGATGCTGAGATTGCTTATGCCAAGGTCGGTAGCCTGATACTGCTCAAAATATTGCCTTATCGTGAGGACAGTTATCGTTACTTCGTTTATAACACCTTAACCGAAGCGGTGCTGCGTTTGGACGCGATCGGTCAGTCCTGCGTACAGTTGCCCGAAGATCACGGCATTATATTTCCGGGTGGTTATTATCTACAGACGGGCGAGTATAAGCTGTTCGATGCCAACAGTGTCGGTGCCAAAAACTTAAAGTTTAAGCGCAAGATTATCTCGACCAATGGCGAAGATGTTTTATTCTTATTTTATGACAGAGAGCTGGGTATCACGGGATTATTCCCTTATAACCTGATCAAAAAACAACTGGCAAACCCGATTTATTGTAATGGTATGGCATTGGCAGACAACGGTCGCTTGGTACTGTTTAGTGACCAAAGTGAGCCATCGCGCATTCATCCGATGCAGATATGGCACACCCCTTATGCCTCCCCTGAATATGTGAGCGAATTGCCTGAAAGCACTAGCTTTTACGGCAAAATCGGTAACAAAGAGCTGGTGCGCGGCATCTCTGATCTTTATAGCATTACCCGTCTTATTGACAATCAAAGCGTGTCGCAAAAACTCTATGAAGAGCTGTCGGACAATACCAGTCGGCTCTTTGATAGCTATTACTGGCTGTCTGAGCCTGAGCTAAGCGACGTTGCCAGTAGTATTAAAGAAGTGACAGCGACCGCTGAGCTGGTCATTGATGAATTTGCCAAAGTCCAAAGTATCCAAAAGCAAACCCAAACCGCGCTTGCCGATGCCGAATCCCAGCAAAATGAGATTTTGCGGCAGATACGAGTCACGACGTTTGAGTCTGCAAGCGACTATGTCGATCAGCTGTCAGCATTGAGACGACAAAAAGGTCGCTTGGTCAGCTTGGAGGATTTGCGTTATTTAGACAGTGATAAATTAGAAGCGTTGCAGGCGCAGCTAGAAGAAGCAGAAAGCGAACTTGCCGAAAAAACCGTGCTGTTTTTAAGCGGTGATAAAGCTCTATCAAGCTATGAAGGAATATTGGTCGATGTCAGTGAGCGCCTAAATACGGCGGAAACCCATGCTGAGTTAAAGCCAGTGCTGGATAAAATTGATGATACGGCGCAAGGGCTTGACTTACTGACCGAGCTGCTTGGTACATTGGACGTTGCGGATGCCACGGTACGCACACAAATCATCGATGACATATCGACCATTTATGCCAGCCTCAACCAGAGCAAAGCCAAGCTCAATCATAAACGCAAAAACTTAGGCTCGGCTGAAGCGGTCGCGCAATTTGGTGCGCAGTTCAAGCTGTTTGGACAATCGATTGCCAACGCCTTATCGATTGCCAATACGCCTGAAAAATCAGACGAGCAAATGGCAAAGCTGCTGGTGCAATTAGAGGAGCTTGAAAGCCAGTTCGCGGATCCTGAGACCAATAGCGGCGATCAGTTTTTAGCCGATATCATCAGTAAACGTGAAGAGATTTACGAAACCTTTGAAAATCATAAGCAGCAACTGCTCGATGCTCGCAATCGTAAAGCGCAAAATCTGGGCGATGGCGCGCTGCGGATGCTTGAGAGTATTAAGAAGCGCACGCAAAGCACAGGCGTCACGGGCTTTACCGAAGAAGAAGCGCTCAATACTTACTTTGCCTCAGATGGATTGGTACAAAAAGTCCGTAACATCGCAAAAGAGCTACAAGCCATGGGCTTTAGCGTCAAAGCCGATGACATTGATGCGCGCCTAAAAGCCATTCAAATCGAGAGTTACAAGAGTCTAAAAGACAAGTCGGACTTGTTTGAAGATGGCGGTCAAATTATCAAGCTTGGCAAGCACCTTTTTTCAGTCAATACGCAGCCATTAGACTTAACCTTGCTCAGTCGCCAGCAGTCAGATGGCAAGCGCGTGCTCAGTTTGCACCTGACGGGTACCGACTATTACGAAGTGCTCAATAATGCTGAGCTAAATGCTTTGCGTCCGTATTGGGAGATGAATATTGCCTCCGAGTCCGACAAGGTATACCGCGCTGAATATCTGGCGTATAGCATTATCGAGAGCGCCAAAAACAGTCAAGACGGTCTGACCGAAACGCGCCTATACCAAGCATACGACGAAACCGTCATTACTTTGGACATCAATGGTGATATCGATAATGACAGTCCGCTGGCAAAACTGGTCAAAGCCTACGCCACCCCGCGTTATCAGCTCGGTTATGACAAGGGCATTCATGACCATGATGCCACGCTACTGTTGATGCAAATATTGCCAACGCTGCGAGAAGCGGGTTTATTGATTTATACGCCGCAAGTACGTGCTTTAGCACAGTTGTTCTACTGGCAGTTAAATATTGTGCAAGCGCTGGGCTTAGATAGCCTACGTCAATTTGGCTACGACAATTGGCTGAATGAGTCAGTGCTAATCCGCGTAAATAACTGGACGGATAGAGCCGCTACCGCTGAGCAGTTGCGCCGTGCCCTTGATAGTGACACTGCCAAATCCTTACTGGTTGAGGACATGAGCCAAGTGATGCACCGTTTTGTCGCGGCCTATCGTGACGAGCGTATTGGCAGTAATAATGATCCTAATAAGCCTTCAAACGCTGCATTGGAGTCAAAATCAGATTCAAAGACCAGCGATATTCATAACACCAATATTTTTAAACCAAGCTATGTACAGCTTGCCTGCGAATACTTAGTCAGCGTCATGGGGCAGTCAGCGGAACCAAATGCTGGCGCATATAACACAATGAACTGGCAGACCAGTAGGCAGGCCGAGCAATTGTGCGAGCAGCTAAGCCAAACGCTAAGTAGCTCACCCGTCAGCACGCAAAGTAATGCCAGTTTTGCACAGCTACAATCCTCAATCGGTAAGCTTGGCTTCCAACCCAAATCAGCCTATGAGCTATTAGCCACATGGTTCCATGCACTGCTTGATAAGACTTACGGTAATAGTGAGTCGGCTAACGCAGCAGATGATGGATTGGGTGAGGCAGGCGAGGCGCTTAGTGAAACACAGCTGGCTGAACGTCAAGAAAAAGACGCACTACGTCAGCAGCAACTAGAGAGTGGTCGTCATTATGTGCCTGAAGCGATTGCTGTACTACTCACTCAACTGAACGATGCGCAGCGTGAAGCTTTGGTGCAACGATTGATTGATTCAGGCGCGCGCTTTGATAAAGGCGGCGCAAATAAAGGCACAGCTAATGCCGCTTCCACCTTATCGCTCTCTTCACCTCCAGCGTCATCATCAACGTCGCTGACCAGTATCAATAACCCGCTCAATCAAGTGCAAAGCTTTGCGCGTCACACGGGTAAGGTGTCGCTTGAAATACAAGTTAATGGCTTACTGGGTGAGCATTCGCGTATTCATCAGCAGAGCCTAACCTTTGCCGTTGATGACTTTTTAAATCGTTTGCATCACCATGATAGCCAAGTGATTCCAGCGTATCGGCGCTATCTTGCCATGCGCTCAGAGATATTGCACAAGTCAAAAGAAACCTTGCGATTGGACGAGTTTATGCCGCGTCCCTTGTCCTCATTCGTGCGTAACCGCCTGATTAACGAGAGTTACTTGCCACTCATCGGCAATAACCTTGCCAAACAGATGGGCACGGTCGGCGAGGATAAGCGGACGGATTTGATGGGTATCCTGATGATGATATCGCCACCAGGGTATGGTAAAACGACTTTGATGGAGTATGTGGCCAATCGTCTCGGCCTGATCTTTATGAAGATCAACTGTCCATCACTCGGTCATGACGTCACCTCATTAGATCCCGAAAAAGCCCCCAATGCCACGGCAAGGGAAGAGCTGAATAAAATCAACTTAGCCTTTGAGATGGGTAATAACGTCATGCTGTATCTCGATGATATTCAGCATACACACGCGGAATTTTTGCAGAAGTTTATCTCACTCGGCGATGGGACGCGCCGTATCGATGGCGTCTGGCAAGGCAAGACCAAAACTTATGACATGCGCGGCAAAAAGTTCTGTGTGGTCATGGCGGGTAATCCGTATACCGAGAGCGGCGAAGCCTTTAAAGTGCCTGACATGCTCGCCAACCGTGCCGATATCTACAACTTAGGTGATATCATGAGCGGTATGGAAGACATCTTTGCCCTCAGTTATATCGAAAACTCCCTAACTTCTAATAGTGTCCTCGCGCCACTGGCAAACCGCGATTTAAGCGATGTGCATCGCCTCATCAAAATGGCAAAAACGGACAATGCCAACCTCGCGCAAGCGCAAAGTAGCGATCTGACCTATCCGTATAGCACCTCAGAGATCAACGAGATTGTCGCGATCTTGCGTCATATGTTTGCCGTGCAAGCAGTCATTTTGGACGTCAACCAAGCCTATATTGCCTCCGCCTCGCAAGATGATAAATATCGCGTTGAGCCGATATTTAAGCTACAAGGCAGTTATCGTAATATGAATAAGATGACCGAAAAGCTGTCGGCGGTCATGAATGAGAATGAGCTAAACCAGCTGATAGATGATCACTATTTGGGCGAGTCGCAGCTATTGACCCAAGGCGTAGAGAGCAACTTGCTCAAGCTTGGCGAGATGCGTGGCACCTTAACCGAGGCAGAAAAAGAGCGCTGGGCGCAGATCAAAGCCGACTTCTTACGCAACAAAGCCATGGGCGGCGAAGACGGTGATACGGGCGCGCGTATCGTCGCGCAGTTGGTCGACTTGGCCAGTGGCTTCAATGCCATTAGCAGTCAGTTTGAGACTTACTTAACCAAAAACGATCCAGAGCAAATCGCCCGCTTGCGAGAAGCAGAGCGTAAGGCCCAGTTAGAGACGCAGATTGAGGCACAGCTGGCCTCACAAAAAATCCTCGCCGATAGCGTGATCAATAACGCCAAAGTCGTCAGCGATAGCATCGATAATGGCTTTGAGAAAAGCGTGAGCCAATTGCTACAAATATATAAGCACGATCACAAAGCCGAAGGCGAGTACCTAAAGCAAAACCAAGACGTGCAAAAAGCACTGATGGTACAGCTGGTCGATGCCGTGGAGCAACTGGCACACAATATGGCGGATAGCTTGTCTCGTAGTTTAGCCGAAAGCCTGATTAAAAATGATAACAGTAAAGCCGCAGGTAGCGATACGCCTGATATTCATGAGCAGACCACACTGATGGCCAATGCGCTCAAGCAAGCGCTGGCACCACTGACGATGCGCATGGATGAGAAGCTAGCGATTGATAGCAGTACTGATCAATCTGGTAAGCTGATCGTCAACAGTCTCAATCGCCTCAATAAAATATTTGACGATTATGACTAGTAACTGTGACTAATAGCAATGACACGTAGTAGGCTATAGTGACACGTGACTGATGTCGTAAACAAACCAATGAGAAATGTATGGCGCACAAAAAGAAGAATGTTCGAAAAAAACTCTGCCCCGTCTGTGAGCGTGAGTTTAGTTGGACTAAAAAGTTGGATAAAAACTGGGAAAGCATGGTCTACTGCTCAGACCAGTGTCGCCGAATTAAGAAGTATGAGGGCGTCGAGCATCAGAAGTAAGATTGAACCACAACACGAATAGTCAAAAGTAGATGGGAGCAAACAATGGCACATAAAAAAGCAAACTTACCGCAAAAAACCTGCCCCGTCTGCCAGCGTCCGTTTACATGGCGTAAAAAATGGGAGAAAGATTGGGAGCAGGTGATTTATTGTTCTGAGAAGTGTCGGCGAAAAAATAAAAAAATATCTTTACATTGATCTTGTGATTTTTTTTATCTTTTGATTTACTACACCGCTATCTAGGAAGCTATATAAATCAGTTTCTATCTTAGGATTTATTTTATATTCTTCCTGATTTAACTTTGTGTCTCTATGAATCAATATTACCTGTATTTCTAACATTTTTCTTGAAAGGTTTCCACCGCGCTTACCGTTTATTTCTGCTATCTTTTTAGGCATAAATCTTCCATTTTTAAAAAACAGTCTTATAAATTTTTTCAAGGTTTCATTTTTATTATCACTATTTTCCTTAAGAGAGCTTTCTATATTTTCAATAAAATCAGATGTTTTTCCAATTCTTATTATATCTTTAGATATATTTTTAGGCTTTAGATTGGATTTATAGTTACTAGTAGAGTTAATACCTATAATTCCAGATTTAAAAAATGTTTTTTCGTTAAATTCACAGTCTGTGAAATTATGATAATTATTTATATAACACTCTTCTATTGTAGTATCAGAAAAATTAAACAGTATTTTTGGTGTATTTTTTACATCTCTTATGTTATATAAGCAAACTTTAGATAAGATGTTTTTTTGCTTTTCAAAAATATCAAAAAGAGCTTTATTTAGATCCTCCCTATCTTTAAGCATTTCTTTACTATGTAATATCCCTAAATAAAGAATAAACAAATTAGATATATAGAATCTATACTTATCTATATTTATGGAATCATCAGTACATTCTATCATTGAATTCAACTCTTCAATGTAAGTCATTATTTTTAATAATATATTTTCTATTTCAATGTTTAAAAGGCGAGATCCTATATCTTTGGAAAAATGATTAAGGTAACTAACTTTATTTGATAATGCTGATAATAAATCTAGATCCAAAGATGCATGATCTTCAGATAAGAATTGAGCGGATGATATTTTAGTGAAAAATTCTTTCAAAAAGTCATATTTAACTATTATAGATTTTTGAGATGTATATTGAATAAAAGTATGATTTAAAAGTCTAGATATTATAGTATCATCAGCATTGTGTATTATTTTTTTAACTACAAACGAAAAATCAGTTTTATCTATAGATTTATTTATTTTACTTAGTTCGCAAAGTACTCTGACCTGACTACTAAAATTGATGCCTGTCTTTTTTTCTTCGCGCATACAGACAGCATAAACCAAGTAGTCTAAGTAACTATTTTTAATTAAACAAAAGTTACTGGATATAATGTTATCAATTTCAAAAATATCTTCTATTTGATCTTTATTCTCAGTATTTGACACCAAGTCTCTAACAGTGTCTAGCATAAAGGGATTATAGTATTTGTCATTAGAGCTAACAATCATATTATTTACAATACTCATTGATTTTCTTTGAAGCTTATCATTATCTTTAAAGCAACTTTTAAAAAAATCTATCGCTTGGCTTTTATTAAATGGATTTATTTTTACATCTTCTATCTCATAACTTTCAGATATTAAGCTGAACGCCTCATTCCAAATATAATCTCTACAGGTCACAATTATTTTGGTTTTAGCTAAATTGAAGCAGTAATCTTCAAATATGGTTTTTAAGAAATCTTGTAGTTTAAATTTAATACTACTTCCTGAAATTATTTCATCTAATCCATCAAGAATAATAATAAAACTACCATTATCTATAGATAGCTTAAACAATTCTTCTGTAAATTGACTTGTATCAGATATTTCAGCTTTGTATAAATCATAAATTGTTGAAACTCTATCAGATTTTATCTTATCAAGTAGATTTGCAGAGTCTAAAAATAGTACGTAAGTATTTGAATCTTGTTTTATCTCTTTTAACTTATTATTGAGAAAATTTCTAACGACAGTTGTTTTTCCTACACCACCTGTTCCTGTAAGTACAATTAGTGGATGGTTCTCTTTTAAAAACCACTGTTTGAGTAGATCAGTGACATAAATATTTTTCTGATTTTTATCTATTTCAGAGGAAAAGCTTTCGATAAAGTTGTTTGTATTTTGAAAATTATGTTCAAATGCTAAAGGCTCTAAATACTCAGAGTACAGATGATCCCTACCGAAGTCGTCGATGAATTTTATGTATCGTTTATTTTTTATAATCTGATCGTAAGTCTGTTCTACATATCTTATCCTTTTATCTGAAGATGACTCCTTTGGTCTATCTATAAGTAAAAATATTTTTGATTCAGCTGTTGCATACTCTGAATACAAATCAATAAGACCTTGTATAGATTTTTTTATGTTAGTATCGCTTATATAAGCAAAGTAGGTTTTATCATCATTGTCTAAACTGCTTGTTATTTCGTATAATTCGAAAAATATTTTAGAATCCAAACTTTTTTTGGGAAAGTTATCTGAAAGTCTAAAATTTTTATTTTTTTCTAAATATGAATAAATAGTACTAAATATCGTTTTATTTCTCAGTGTATTATATTCTACAGAGGAAAAATTTAATCCATATTTTTCTTTTATTTTTTCTTCTATAAGCTTGCAGTCCTTTTGAGGCATCACTCCTACATTATCAAAGCTATCACTATGATTTCCATCATTACTTCTATATAAAATAGTGTTTTTTTGATAATCTATCGTTTTTGTTTGGATATTTCTTATTAGATAATGAATTTTATAAGGCTGTGATATTTCGAAGAGGATGACGTTTTCACCTCCTTCATTTTCAATTTTAAAATTGATATCTATATCGCTGTAGTCGAATATAGATTTTTTTAACTTCTCTTCAATTTTTTCTTTTAGATCCAAAAATATATCATCTGTTAGTCCAAAATTTACAAACTCCTTATTTTCTTCATCGAAACCAATAATCATGTATCTTTTTTTGTCAAAACTTCTTGCATTAGCATTAACTAAGGCAAGTATATCTTTAATAAACTCTCCCCATGATTTAGAGTCTCCTTTATTTTCGTCGTTCAATTCCCAGTACCATTGACTCTTATACTCTATATAATCATTTTCTGGATAAGTACAAATCTCTGTAATATTCATAGTTTAGCTCATTAAATTTTTTATTATAAAACTCAAGAAGTACATCTTTACAAAAAAAATTACGGATGCTATGTATTGATAGTATTCTAACTACATCATAAACATTGGTATCTAATTATAATAAAATAATGTTTACTATACTATAAGAAAGATTATTTATGAGTTTGTGACTAGTGTGAAACAATAAAACCCCTACATACCATCTCTCTTCGCAAAAATATTCGCAACCAATGCACCACTAAAGTTATGCCACACACTAAATATCGCACTCGGTAAGGCAGCGACAGGGTTGAAATAAGTCGCGGCAAGGGCAGCGCCCAGACCAGAGTTTTGCATGCCTACTTCCACCATAATGGCGCGGCGCTGTTTCTCCGTAAATCCAGACAAGCGCGCGATCACGTATCCCAAGGTATAACCCAGCATATTGTGTAGGGCAACCACGATAAAGACAATCGCACCGCTATCTAAGATGGTCGCTTTAGAAACTGCCACCACAGCAGCGATGATAATTGAAATACCCAATACCGACACCATCGGCAACACCTCGGTGACGAACTCGATTTTTTTACCCAAAAACTTATGGAATATAACACCCAATAAGATAGGTAAGATGACAATTTTGGTAATGGTTATCATCATACTGGCCAAATCAATATCGATTAGCTGTCCGGCAAACACGTTTAACAGGATAGGCGTCAAAAAAGGTGCAAGTAGGGTAGAGATAGACGTAATCGCGACACTCAACGCCACATCTCCTTTCGCTAAGAACGTAATCACGTTACTCGACGTACCGCCCGGACAGCAGCCAACTAAGATAACGCCCACCGCGATTAAAGGATCAAGGTTAAAGATGACCGTCAGTAAATAGGCAATCAACGGCATGAGCGTGAACTGTGCCAACAGTCCGACCAGTACAGGCTTTGGGCGTTTGACAATCTCTAAGAAATCTTCTGTTTTGAGCGTCATACCCATACCAAACATAATAATGCCAAGAATTGGGACAATCAAAAATGCCAACGAGGCAAAAAATGTAGGAAACACAAACCCTAAAATAGCACTGACCAATGCCCAGATTGCAAACGTTTTGCCAATCCAACTAGAGAGTAATGCAATCTGATTCATAGCCTGTCTCACAACGATAAAAGGGATAAAATAGACAATAATTTAACATGGTTATTGGCAGCGAATGATAAAAGTATTTTGTGATACGTGCAGCGATAAGTTTGCTGAGAGCAGACAGAAGAGGACACAATAAAAAGGCTTAATCATGTTAAATGAATAAGCCAAAAAATAGCGATAAATGATCTAGGCGTTAACTGAGTTGTATGTTCTTACAAATTCGGATTTAACCACTTCTCAGCCGTCTTTATATCCCAGTCTTTCCGCTTGGCATAATCCTCTAACTGATCTCGGCCGATCTTACCGACATTGAAGTACTCACTATCAGGATGCGAATAATAAAAGCCGCTGACCGATGACGCAGGCCACATTGCATAGCTCTCAGTTAGCGTCGTGCCGATAGCGTCCACTGTACCCAGCCAATCAAACAATTTGCCTTTTTCGGTATGCTCAGGGCAAGCCGGATAGCCAGGCGCTGGGCGGATGCCAACGTATTTTTCTTTAATCAGCTCATCATTGGTGAGGGTCTCATCAGCCTGATAGCCCCAGTAGTCTTTACGGATGCGCTCATGCAAATGCTCGGCAAAGGCTTCGGCGAGGCGATCAGACAGCGCTTGTACCATGATGGCATTATAATCATCGCCTGCCGCTTTATAGTGCTCAGCGAGCGCTTCTGTCCCGACGATAGAGACGGTGAAGCCGCCCAAGTGATCGGTATGCGTCTCCGATGGCGAGATAAAGTCCGCCAAGCTCAGGTTTGGCTTGCCACTGGCTTTGTCGCTTTGCTGACGTAAGTGCTCGAACTGATACGTTGGCTTACCGTCTTGTTGTGGATCGTTGTCATAGACAGTCACCGTGTCCGAGCCAGTACGGCGAGCGGGCATGAGTTTGAACACGCCTTTGGCCACGATTGATTTTTCCTCAATCATTTTGTGTAGCAGCTCTTGGGCATTTTCAAACAGATCACGCGCCGCTTCACCAACCACATCATCTTGCAAGATTTTTGGGTATTTACCCGTTAGACCCCAAGAGATAAAGAATGGTGTCCAGTCAATGTATGGCAACAGATTAGTGATTGGATAGTCATCCAATATCACTTGTCCCAGCTTATTTGGCACTGGTGGTACATAGTTTTCCCAATCATACTGAAAGCCAATTTTGACCGATTCAGCATAGGTGACTTTGGCGGCTTTTGGTTGACGCTTCGCCAGACGTTCGCGGACTTTGACATACTCTTCGCGGGTTTCATCAATTAGAGCAGTACGGTGCTCTTTGGATAGCAGCTTGGTTACCACGCCGACTGAGCGCGAGGCATCAGAGACATAGATGACTGCATCGTTTTGATATTGCGGTTCGACCTTGACGGCCGTATGCGCTTTCGACGTGGTTGCGCCGCCGATCATCAAGGGTAGGGTCATGCCGCGCTCTTGCATTTGCTTGGCGACATAGACCATCTCATCGAGACTTGGGGTAATCAGCCCTGACAGACCGATGATATCGACTTTTTCTCTGATAGCGGTATCGAGGATGGTCTCGCATGGCACCATCACGCCCAGATCGACGATATCGTAGCCGTTACAGCCAAGTACCACGCCGACGATGTTTTTGCCGATATCATGCACATCGCCTTTGACGGTTGCCATCAGGACTTTACCTTTGACTTCGCCTTCGACTTTTTCCGCTTCGATGTACGGGTTTAGCCACGCGACGGACTGCTTCATGACACGAGCAGATTTTACGACTTGCGGTAGGAACATCTTACCAGCACCGAATAGATCACCGACGATATTCATACCGTCCATGAGTGGTCCTTCGATAACTTCTAGCGGTTTGGGGTATTTCTCCCACGCTTCTTTTGTATCTTCTTCGATAAAGGTGGTCACCCCTTTGACGAGGGCGTGGGCGATACGCTCTTCTACCGTACCCTCACGCCAGCTCATATCGACGGTGCTGTCTTTTTTCTTGCCGCCATCTTGGTAGTTTTCAGCGACCGTCATCAGACGCTCAGTCGCATCCTGACCAGTTTCGCCTTGATTGCGGTTGAGCATGACATCTTCGATGGCGTCACGTGCTTCCTTTGGAATATCATCGTACAGCTCAAGCATGGCTGGGTTGACGATACCCATGGTCAGGCCATTTTTGATCGCGTGAAATAGGAACACAGAGTTGATCGCTTCACGAATCGGATTGCCACGGAAACTAAACGACACGTTCGACACACCGCCTGAGACCATCGCGTTCGGTAGGTTTTCCGTGATCCAGCGAGTGGCATTGATAAAGTCCGCGCCGTAGTTGTTGTGCTCGATGATACCCGTGGCGACCGCAAAGATATTCGGGTCAAAAATAATGTCCTCGCTAGGGAAGCCCACTTCGTTGACCAGTACATCGTAGCTGCGTTTAGATATCTCGATTTTGCGCTCGTAGGTATCGGCTTGACCGTCTTCATCGAATGCCATGACGATAATGGCAGCGCCGTAGCGCATACATAATTTGGCGCGCTCAACGAACTCAGCATGACCTTCTTTTAGCGAGATGGAGTTGACGACAGATTTACCTTGCGTACGCTTGAGGCCTTCTTCGATGATGTCCCATTTAGACGAGTCAATCATGAGGGGCACACGGCTGATATCTGGCTCGCCTGAGACGAGGTTGACGAAGTGAATCATGGCTTGCTTCGAGTCGAGCATGCCTTCGTCCATATTGATATCGACGATCTGCGCACCGCCCTCGACCTGATCGCGCGCGACATCGAGCGCCTCGGTATAGGCTTCGGTCTTAATTAGGCGCAAAAACTTCTTGGAGCCTGTGACGTTGGTACGCTCACCGACGTTGACGAACAAGCTATCAGGCGTGATATTAAATGGCTCAAGCCCTGAGAGTCGGCAGGCAGGCGCAATCTCTGGGATGGCGCGCGGCGGATAGTTCGCCACCATATCTGCAATGTGGCGGATATGCTCAGGCGTTGTACCACAGCAGCCACCAACGATATTTAGGATTCCTGCTTTGGCAAAGCCTTCTAGCAGCGCAGCCGTTTCTTCAGAGGTTTCGTCATATTCACCAAACTCATTGGGCAGACCCGCGTTTGGATGCGCAGAGACGTAAGTATCAGCGATGTTCGATAGCGTTTGAATATGCGGACGCAGCGCATCAGCACCTAGCGCACAGTTAAAGCCAACGGATAGTGGTTTGGCATGGCGAATCGAGTTATAAAACGCCTCTGCCGTTTGACCAGATAGCGTGCGACCTGACGCATCAGTAATCGTACCAGAAATCATAATAGGCAGCTCAAAGCCAATATCATCAAACACACCCGTGATGGCAAATATCGCCGCCTTGGCATTGAGCGTATCAAAGATCGTCTCAATCAAAATAAGATCGACGCCGCCTTCTATCAAGCACAAGGTCGCTTCACGGTAGTTTAGGACTAACTCATCAAAGGTAATGTTACGAAAGGCAGGGTCATTGACATCAGGTGATATCGAGCACGTGCGTGAGGTTGGCCCCACCACACCGGCGACAAAGCGCGGCTTCTCAGGCGTCTTGGCGGTAAATTCATCAGCCGCCTCGCGCGCAATCTTGGCAGCAGTTTTATTGAGCTCTGGCACTAAGTACTGCATGTCATAGTCAGCCATCGACAGACGCGTACCATTAAAAGTGTTGGTCTCAATAATGTCCGCACCAGCCAACAGATGATCGTGATGAATGTCTTTAATCATGTGCGGCTGTGTCAGTACTAGCAAATCATTATTGCCGCGCACATCTTGGTCGATATCGGCAAAACGCTCACCACGATAATCTGACTCTTCTAGTTTATAGGTCTGAATCTGCGTACCCATTGCACCGTCCAACATCAAGATGCGTGAAGCCATCTGCTCAGTGATACGGGCGCGCGCGGTGAGCTGCTGTTCCTTATAAGGAAAGACAGCAGGTGGCGTCAAAATAAAGTCATCAGCGGATGATGCGTCAGAAGTAGTATCAGATTGAGAAGAGGTCGGTGAGGTCATCGTTTGAGTCATAGGTGCGCTGCTTATATCGTCAATATTATAAAAGGAAGGAATAACAAACCAATAGAGTACAAAGTCTTATAAAGGAAATCATCAAATTTGAATTATTCTAGCATGAAAAATATAGCACACATGGATACTGTTCATTCTACTTTTACCATAGACAAGCAGATACCTATTCATTGAACTGCTGAGCATAGCATTAAATTCTGTTTCGTAAAGAATATGTGCATAAATGAATATCATTTCGTTTATGGGTTACATAAAGCTTTGCTTATGCAAATGAAAGCCAACGCTTATGTTTAAAAGTACGACAGAGTTTACACCGGTACTACAAAAAGTTGCGTAAAGGCAGGTTGATAAAGCAGTCTTACATGTTAATTTTATTTCAGGAGAATTAGGTATTTGTAAGTTTTGCTTATAAGTCACTTATGGGCAAAAAGTTATTATTGTTCTGTTGGTCCATCTAGATGTTGCTTATCAAAAAGATAAGAATTGGACAGCACGAGCAACTGATATTAGAAGACAATATAACCTGTAAGACAATAAGCGAATACATACTCAATCATTAAGGATAATGTTATGAACCTCACTAAAATTGCGACTATCGGCACGCTAGCTATCTCTATCTCTGGCTTAAGCGCTTGTAACAATATGATGCCAGCAAAAAGCGCAGATATGAAGCCGCCAATGCATAGCCAAACTATGGCAAAAATGAACGTGGTACAAGTTGCTCAAAGTAATTCTGATTTTTCAGTCTTAGTAGAAGCCGTACAAGCAGCAGGTCTAGCAGGTATGCTGTCTGATCCTAACGCTCACTACACCATATTTGCCCCAACCAACGCTGCATTTATGCAAGCGCTACAAGAAACAGGCATGACCAAAGCGCAATTGTTTGCAAACAAGCCACTGTTGACCAAAGTTTTAGGGTATCACGTAGTTAGTGGCGACATGGCCATGTATGCCAAAGATGTCAAACCTGGCAATGTCATGACCGCAAGCAAAGACACGCTAATGGTGACGAATCAAGGTAAGTTGATGGACGAAAACGGCCGCACTGCCAATATTGTAAAAACAGATATCCCAGCGAACAATGGCGTTGTCCATGTCATCGATAGAGTGCTACTACCTAAATAAGCTTCATTAAAAAATAATTATTTTTTGTATTATGAAGATTTAGTGAGCAGCCATTATTTGATGAATTTTTCATTAGATAACGGCTGTTTTAGTATTTAATTGGCATGATTTAGATATAAGTAACGCCTATTTTAATGAGTGAGCATGACCAATAAGCGCGACCCTTCATATATCGCAATAACCGATATACAAGTGAACAATGGTATATACGTGATTGATACAGTGCTACTACTTAAGTAAGTATCAATTAAAAATTAAATCGTTAGAATTGAAACTATTGATATAGCGAATATCAGTTTACTTACAGTAAATTGTCTATAGCTAAAAAATGTCAATTATTGATATACGTATTAGCGTCAGCTATTCATGTAGTAAAGACAGTTATTCGCTAGACAAACCAGACATCCAATTATTAAAAAGGAATGACCCATGTTAAAGAAGAATTTATTATCGATCGCAGTAGTAACAGCAGCCATGTCATTAGCAGCATGTAACGATACTGAAACAGTCGCAGATCCAGCTGAGCCTGAAGTTACCACTGAAGAAGTGGTGGTTGAGCCAGTAGCAGAGACCGAAGCCGATCCAATGGTTGAAGCCGAGCCAATGGCAGATGACATGAACATGGAAGCGACACAAACCATCGCAGAAATCGCTGCAAACAATGACAATCTCACTATTTTGACAGCGGCACTAAAATCAGCGGGTCTTGACACCATGTTGATGGAAGACACCAAATACACTGTATTTGCGCCAACTGATGATGCATTTGCCCCTGTATTAGAAAAATTAGGCGTGACCAAAGACGAGCTATTGGCTAATAAAGACTTATTAAAAACCGTATTGCCTTATCACGTTGTTCCAATGGAAGTGAAAGCAGCTGACATCCCTTATGGTACCGATATCGAAACGGCGAACGGCAAAACCATCTCAATCAGCGAAGACAATGTTATTACTGATGCGACTGGTAACACAGCCAACATCACAGGTACTGATATCATGGCAAGCAACGGCGTGATTCATACAATCGACACAGTATTGATGCCTGAGTAAGATTAATATTTAGTTAAGTCACTCTGAGACTTAACAAGAGTAAAAGAGCCTAGCTATAATGCTGGGCTTTTTTGTGCCTATAAGATGGTGGCGCGTAGCAGCGGTATCTTAAAAATCTGCGTTATTTATTTGCAATAAAAAAGCCCGAGACCATTGCCTCGGGCTTTTAGGAAGACTGAATAAGATTGAGCAGTAGCTACGTTAGCGCATATTATCTCTATTACTTACGTAGTGGGTCTACATTCGTTCTTTTTTGGTCTGCTAGATGACGCTCTTCCCAATAAGGTGCGTTTTTGATACCGAATTTTGCAGGATCAAAACTGTAACGTGCCACACCAGCTTTACGTTGTGCTTCGTAGTCTTTAAGCATGGTAAGCGTTGGACGAGCCACGATAAAGATAACAAGGATACCAACAATGTTGAGCCAAGCCATAAGACCAACACCAATGTCACCAATTGCCCAGATATAACCAGCTGAGTTAAGACCACCATAAGCAACCATCGCCATGATAAGCACTTTCACTAGGAATAGACCAGTTCTGTTCGCACTACGACCAAGGAAACGTGTCAAGTAAGCGACGTTTACTTCAGCGATGTAGTAGTAAGCCAGAATTGTTGTAAAGGCAAAGAAGAATACAGCGATTGCGATAAAGGCATTACCAAACGTACCGTATACAGATTCCATTGCCATTTGCGTGAACGCAGGAGCATTGATTTCAGTAGTAGCAGCAACGTTCTGTACGATGAACTGACCATCTGGTAGCGTACCTTGAATGTTGTACATACCAGTAGACAAAATCATGAATGCAGTAGCAGAACATACTAGCAATGTATCAACATATACTGAGAATGCCTGAACGAGACCCTGCTGTGATGGATGCTCAACTTCAGCAGCAGCAGCAGCGTGAGGACCTGTACCCTGTCCAGCTTCGTTAGAGTAGATACCACGTTTCACACCCCAACCGATCGCAGCACCAAAACCTGCTTGTGCAGTGAATGCATCACCAACGATCATACCAAATACATCTGGAATCAAGCTGAAGTTGCTGAACATGATGATTAGCGCTAGGGCAATATAACCTAAAGCCATGAAAGGTACGGCAAACTCAGTAAAGGTTGCAATACGCTTAATACCACCAAAGATGATGACACCTAAGATGACTAAGATAATGGCCAAGCCAACCAAGCGCATAGAGCCAACTTCTAGGCTACCGATGTTCATGATCGTACCTTCGCCCATTAACTGTGCGAATGCACTGATAACACCGTTGGCCTGTACGCCAGGTAAGAACATACCGCATGATAAAATAGAAGCGATG
Source organism: Psychrobacter sp. C 20.9 (assembly GCF_001921765.1). Classification (NCBI taxonomy): domain Bacteria; kingdom Pseudomonadati; phylum Pseudomonadota; class Gammaproteobacteria; order Moraxellales; family Moraxellaceae; genus Psychrobacter; species Psychrobacter sp. C 20.9. The sequence continues at coordinate 49,669 of NZ_MRYC01000009.1, forward strand.
GCGAAGAGGATGCCGTACCATTTTTGACCAAGGGCACGCTCAAAGTAATAAGCAGGGCCACCGCGATATTCGCCAGTTACCACATCTTTTTCTTTGTAAATCTGTGCAAGGGTAGACTCGACATAGGCAGTAGACGCGCCTAAGAACGCCACGATCCACATCCAAAATACAGCACCTGGACCACCGAAGCCGATAGCAGCAGCTACCCCAGCGATGTTACCCATACCCACACGTCCTGCGAGGGAAACGGCTAGTGCCTGAAATGACGAAATACCATCAGTACTGGACTTACCAGTGAATAGTAGTTTGATCATTTCACCGAATAGACGTACTTGTACGAAGCGCGTCATGATGGAATAGAACAGACCAGCGCCCAAGCACAGATAGATCAGTGCTGGGCTCCAGATAATTCCGTTTACTAAGTTAACTAAACCTTCCATATGTATATTCCTAGTACTGTCTCAAGGTGGCTCTGTATGCTAGGAGTAAATTAACTGGTTAACTTACTTATTTAAGTTAAGCAGTTAAATTATCTGCATCGACTCATATTTATATTAGTTAAGTCTCATACGTGCTTAGCCACCAAGAATGGACTGTAGTTGTCTGTATTTATCCGCTTGGCTTCATCAGTGACACAGACTATTTTTATAGCGCTTGTCATTGATAGCATTAATATCAGCTGTGTGTTTGATTGTTCTACAGCCTCAACTACTGCGGTGTCCTATCATCACGTTATGAATGAGATGAGTTATAAGTCCGCGGATAAAACAGGCGGTTATATAATTAAATACTCCTTATGATGAGGGTATTTAATTTGCTATGAGCCGTCCCGATTGGCTACACTGCTGGTATGGCGGATTGAATGTATTAGTGGAGTATCTAAGAGTGAGTAACTGTTTTTTATCACAATTATGAATTCTCTAATACGTATCAGACTATAAGTCCACTACCAAATGTATTCAAACCGTACGGCTACGTAACTGCAATTTGCCATATTTTTGTACCAATTACTAGAAATTTCTTTGTGTATGGACGGATAAGTTTTATTTTTGGACCATCGATTTATGCATCATTAGCCTTAATAAAGAAGCGAATTTATGAGCTGGCAATCCATTTAATAAACTTTAGTCTATCTAAATAGTAATAGCACTACATAAAGGTATAACCAAAAAAATGACACCCAGTTGTTGCGGTTGTGTTTTGGTAACGGTCAATTGTAAAAGCATCATGATAGCGTCATTATGAGCAGTATATCTTGTAGCTTATAAGACTGAGCAATATGCATGAGTGGTTTTTCATGTTGTGTCTGTAGATATAAAAGCTACAAGCACGTGCCTTTAATACAAAATATAGAACGCATATGACCGTTAGATGATTGTGAAGGCATAAGCGCAAAAAAATTATTAAAAAACGTGTTACCAGATATTTGTTATTTATCATTATTAGGAGAAACAACGATGACGCGTAAATCTATTATGAAGCCGATGGTACTAGCAGCACTATTGACGACGTCTACTGTCGGTCTCAGCGGCTGTGGTTATAACAATCTTCAGGCGCAAGACGAGCAGGTCACTGCTTCATGGTCAGAAGTGGTCAACCAATATCAGCGCCGCAGTGATTTGGTGCCAAACTTAGTCAAAGTCGTACAGCAATATGCTGAACAAGAGCAAGAGGTGTTCACCCAAGTGGCGGAGGCACGTTCACGTGCGGGCGGCATCACGGTGACGCCTGAAGTGCTCAATGACCCAGAAGCAATGGAGCGTTATGCTGCTGCGCAAGATCAAATGACAGGCGCATTGTCACGCTTGATGGCTGTGTCTGAGCGTTATCCTGAGCTAAAATCAGATGCACTGTTCCAAGATCTGCAAGCGCAGCTAGAAGGGACTGAGAATCGCATCATGGTTGCTCGTAACCGCTATATCCAAGAAGTGCAAGGCTACAATACCACTGTGCGCCAGTTCCCAACCAATATCACTGCAAAAGTATTTGGTATGGACACTAAGCCCAACTTTAGTGTAGCAAACGAAGAAGCGATTTCAACCGCACCAAGTGTTGATTTTGGCGACTCTGCAGAAAATTCAGCTGAATAAAATTTAGAATGAACGTGACGACAGAGCGGCATAGGCAGCTCTGTTCATTTAGCTAATGGTTCAATGAGGATTAGCTAGAGTCTATCAATTGGTAAAGATGTTATCTGAGGTGGTATAGATTAGATGAATAATTCAAAAGCAATCTTATCAGCATTACTGTTTACGTTAGGTGTCGTCAGCGTGCCTGCATTGCACGCTGCACCCAATGATACAGCGGTGGCGACAGATAGCACCTCGGATCTGCAAAACCGTAGTGTCGAAGATTTGGTGGCCGTTGCTAAAGCAGGCGAGTCTAACGAAGCAATTAATGATGCCGTATTAAATAACGACGCCATCAATGAAGCGGTGCTCGGCAACGACGCTATCAATCAAAACGCAGATAACCAAAACACAGCAAATAGTACAACCAATGCTCAAACAACCACTCAGCCACCTGTACGCTCCAGTGCCGAGGGTGTTGACGCTGATAAGTTGATACTCAATGAACCAGTCGTTGATCAGGCCAATATCTTAAATCCCCAAGAAAAGCTACGTCTAGAAGCGCAGCTTCGAAGCATTTATCAGCAGGGTCTAGCACAAGCAGCAGTGGTCATCGTACCAACTACCAATGGCGTACCAATATTTGATTATGCATTGCAAGTTGCTGAAAAGTGGGAACTGGGTGATGAAGCTATCGATGATGGTCTGCTGATTGTGGTCGCTGTCAATGACCGTGATATGTATATCCTCACAGGCTATGGGTTAGAGGGTGTATTGCCAGATGCTGCGGTCAATCGTATTATCCGTGAGGACATCACACCATTATTTAAGCAAAACAACTATGGTGCTGGAATACTGGCTGGCGTGGATGCACTCAAGACACGTCTAACGGCTGACCCTGAGGTATTGGCGCGTGCTGATGCGCAAGCTGATGAGCGTAGTGCCGTGCAAGGCTCAGATGAGCTACCATCACCTATTTTCTTATTTATTATGGCGATGATATTTGGCAGTTTTATTACCAACATCTTAGGCCGAGTATTTGGTTCTATTATCACGGCAGGCGGCTTTTTCGCCGGTTCGTTAGCGCTTGGCGGCGGCTTTTTTATGACATTGATCATGGCGATATTTATATGGATGTTCTTGATTTCCCGTGGCGGCGGTGGTGGCAAAGGCGGCGGCGGTAAAGGTGGGCGTAGAGGCGGTGGTATGATTTTCTTACCCGGTATGGGTGGGGGTAGTGGTGGCGGCTTTGGCGGTGGTGGTTTTGGTGGCGGCGGCTTTGGTGGTGGTGGCGGCGGTTTCGGCGGCGGCGGTGCTGGTGGCTCGTGGTAAGTGTCTGTTTATTAAAAGCCCAGATTAGTTATTAGAATCTCAGATTAGTAAAGACTCAAATTAATAAAAGCCAAAAATAGAGTCCCAGTAAATAGACCCAAATAACCATCAAAAATGACGTAATTGAGGAAAAATATAATGGCAGAAAACCATGCTTCAACTTCTAGCTTTGCTCGATGGTGGCGTCAGGTCTTGTTTGTACCTTTGCTGCATAGCAAGTGGCTGACAGCAGAAGCCAAAGCACGCCTGACAGATGAGGTGACACGCGCTGAGCGTGGGCATCGCGGTGAGGTGTTTTTGATTGTCGAAAACCATTTACCGATTCAAGACGCTTATCATATGGATTGCCGCGAGCGAGCAATTGATCTGTTTAGTGAATATCGAGTTTGGGATACCGAAGAAAACACTGGCGTTCTCATCTATGTCAATATCTGCGAGCATCAGTTAGAGATTGTGGCTGACCGCGGTATCAGCACTCATGTAAGCCCAACCGTCTGGCGTGCTATGTGCGAAAAAGCAGTATCAGGTATCAGCAACAAGAAGACAGAAGAGAGTTTGGCTGAATTGTTGGATGAAGTGGGACAAGTGCTGCGCCAGTACTATCAACTTGAGCACAATCCAGCAGGCAATGAGCTGTCTGATACCGTGGTATTTTTAAAATAGTAATACGGCATCTTGAAGCGCATTATTGATAGAGTCGAAGGTGACTGTTCTCGTCTCTAGGGTTTTGATGCTAAAATATCGCACGCAAAATGTTCGTACCGTTTAAAGACGGTACAAATATATAAATTGTCTACAGCTCGTCTCGATGACACCATTATTGGAATACTATGATTGATTTAATACAGAAACTACCAAAAGCGGAACTTCATTTACATATCGAAGGGTCATTAGAGCCTGAGCTGATGTTTAGACTGGCAAAAAAGAACAACGTAGAGATCCCTTATGACAGCGTAGAAGACGTGCGCGCCGCCTACAACTTTAATAATCTGCAAAGTTTTTTAGATATCTACTATGCCGGCGCAAATGTCTTACTCACCCAAGACGACTTTTATGATTTGACGTGGGAATATATTCTTAAGTGTGTTGAAGACAATGTTATCCACACAGAAATATTCTTCGACCCGCAGACGCATACCGAGCGCGGCGTGGCTTTTGAAGCGGTCATCACAGGTATCAAAGAAGCACTAGCAGATGCCAAAGAAAAGTACGGCATCACCTCTTGTATCATCATGTGTTTTTTACGCCATTTATCGCAAGAAGCAGCGTTTGAGACATTAGAGCAAGCGCTGGACTATAAAGATGACATCATCGGTGTCGGTCTGGACTCATCAGAGCTTGGTAACCCACCATCGAAGTTCAAAGAAGTCTTTCAAAAAGCCAAAGAAGCAGGCTTTAAACTGGTCGCTCATGCAGGCGAAGAAGCGGACTTTTCATATATCTACGAAGCGCTAGACTTATTGAATATCAGTCGAATCGATCATGGTGTGCAGTCTATAAAAAGCCCAGAGCTGATGCAGAGACTCAAAGACGAGCAAATGCCACTAACCGTTTGCCCGAACTCAAATATCGAACTGCGAGTTTTTGATAATTACAAAGAGCATAATATCAAAGCGCTTTTGGATTATGGTCTAAATATCAGCGTCAATTCAGATGATCCTGCCTATTTCAAAGGTTACGTAAATCAAAACTTTGTTAATTTGCATGAGAATCTACCGATAACAGAAGAAGATGTTATTACGTTAGTAAAAAACTCATTTAGATCGGCATTTATCAGCGACGAGCTAAAAGAAGATTACTTGGCGAAAGTGGACGCGGTATTGCAATAAGCTTTAGCGAGCTTATTTTTAGTAGTAAAGGCTTAACGGTTGATAGCAATCGTTAAGCCTTTTTTATTGTTTATCAGGTAATGACATTAAGCAGTCGCAGTTATAACGCAGTAATCTCTTCTATAAGTAACGGCAAAATCACTCCAGCTTTTTCTATTAGCGTGATATCGACGATGGTATTCGGTGTTGGGTCAGGGTTTATCTCGATAACTTGCGCACCATTTTGCTTGGCTAGCTGTGAGAGTCCGGCCGCAGGGTAGACCAAGCTTGAGGTACCGATACTGATAAACACATCACAGTTAGCCGCAGCCTCTTCGGCAGTCTGCCATGCTTGTACAGGTAGTGCTTCGCCAAACCACACAATATCTGGTCTGATGTAACCGTTGCAATGCGGACAAGTAATCAGCTTATCATCAAAACGTATCGTATCTTGCTTAATATAGGCGGCTCTTGATTGTTCTGGATAAGGTATCTCACACTGACCACAGCGATCACGCCACAGATGGCCGTGCAAATGAGTCACTGCGCTTCCAGCTTGCTCATGTAGGTCATCGACATTTTGGGTGATAAGTGTGACTTGCTGATCGGAGGTTTGCGCATGATACTGCCATTGAGCCAATGCATGATGGGCTGGATTTGGTGCTTTATCTGCGACCATCTGCCTCCGCCATTGATACCATGACCATACTAGCTTTGGATCGCGAGCGAATGCTTCAGGGGTTGCCAAGTCTTTCGCGCGATAATTCTCCCACAAGCCTGTTTGCTTATCTCGAAACGTCGGAATACCACTTTCGGCTGAAATACCAGCCCCTGTCAAAATGCAAACGCGCTCTTTCGATGCCAACAATGTTGCCGCAAGTTTTACTTCTGCTATTAACGCTGGTGATAATTCTGCTAACATGAGCCAACCCTTGTTAGTAATGGATATTTTTACTTATGATAGACGGAATTTGGTGGCTTGTCATATTGTTCGCCATCATCGTGGCCTTATGGTTGGTGGCAAAATCGCGCGGGGCAAAAGTAGGCGAAAAGCACGGTAGTGCCAAGTCAAAAAATACAATACCGAATGATGCCCTGCAAAAAACATCCGCATTATTAAAGCAGTATTTTCCTGATTATCGGATCACTCGTAAGGCAAATCACTTGCTCATCAGCCAACAAGGCAAAAAGATGGCGATGATTACGATTGATAAAAAAATTGCTGAAGGTCAACGTCGTTTGGGTGAGGTGCCAGTGATTAATTATCACCGTGTGCCTAGCCGTGCTCAGCTAACAGCTAACTTACAAGACGCGAAGTAAGTTTTATATAGGTGATAGAACTAGAGGTATGCGCGCACAGAAAGACTGCCAACATTTTGAAACGTCGGTCTGATGAGTATGAGTAGTTTAGGATAGTACTAAGGAGTTGATGGAGCGAGGTTGTAAACATCATGATTGGTGCGCTCGGCGGGAATCGAACCCACGACCCTCGGCTTCGGAGACCGATACTCTATCCAACTGAGCTACGAGCGCATATGATAACGATATGTCTGACTGTCACGCTTAGATGCGCATGATAACCAGCATATGATGCCTAGAAATAAAGACCGCTTAGTCTAACAAATAAAATGCATAAAGCCAATAAATGACAGTCGTGATTGAGGTTTTTTAAGAAAAAACAGCCAAGTCATTAAACAAGCATGGCAATTTACCTGCCTTTTCCCTTATAATGTTGGGGAGAATTCATATTTATAATCACCGATTGCAAGTGCGCTGGCACGCGGGATAGCTGTCTGCTATTGAGGACTTAGAGGTCGTCAAAGGAGGACAGACAGAATGTCCGAGCTGTGCTAGTCCTTGTATACGTAATAAGAGAACGTGACGAATGAGAAAAGTAGTTATGTTATCGGCAGCTGCCATTCTAGGAATCGCTAGTATCGCGGTGAGCCAAGCTGAAGATATTGTCGACACGCCTGTAACTGTGACTGACGTCGCAGAAGGCCAAGAAGTCGTAGAAGAGGCGCCGCAAACGCTAGGTGGTGAGCCGCAAGCTGCTGCAGACACAACAGATGGCGCTGCACCTGCTGATGGTGCCGCTCCAGCAGAAGGCGAAGAGACCGCCGCTGCAGCGCCTGCCGCTGACGAAGAGCCGATTCCACAAGATACGCCGCAAGTACAAAAGCTGATTGCTTTGTATCCTAATCTGATTGCCCGTATTCAACCTGTTGCAACTGTATGTTTTGAAGACGATGAAGTGTGTGATGTAACAGCACGCTCATCTGGCCCATCTGCTGGCGACGGTCCTCGTGATGGTAAAGCAGTATACAATGCGGTATGCCATACTTGTCACGCCGCTGGTTTGTTAGGTTCACCTATCTTTGGTGATGCTGGCGCTTGGGGACCACGTATCGCGAAAGGTAAAGATACGCTATATACCCATGCTATCAATGGTTTCAATGCGATGCCTGCTAAAGGCGGCGCAGACATCCCTGATGAAGAAGTCCAAAACGCTGTAGACTATATGGTTGAAGAAGCAAGCTAATTTTTGCTAACGGCTTTGCTGGCTTTTACAATAGTTATCGATAAAGCGCCTATTTCAGTAATGAGATAGGCGCTTTTTTATGATAAGTATTATTAATACGGTACTTCAAATATAAAGCAGTTGAAATTTGCGATTAGCAGCCTCATTTTATGAGATTACACCGTGTCTTCTAGATAGTAGAGCGTGTTGAACATTTTTATATGGCCTCGGTCAGTATGATAATGACAGTCGAATGTTCAACACGGCCTATTATTCTAAAATCGTGTTTTATACAAATTGATAAAAAATAAGAGGTCTTCATGTCTGATGTACCAGCACTTTCTATCCAAGGCTTATCCAAAACCTATGACAATGGGTTTTCGGCGTTAAAAGGGGTTGATTTAACCGTACCACAAGGTGGGTTCTTTGCACTGCTTGGCCCAAATGGCGCAGGTAAGTCCACCATGATTGGCATTATCAGTTCACTATTTAAGCCAACAACGGGTAGTGTCCATATTTTTGGGACAGATTTATTAGAGAACCCTTCGATTGCCAAACAGTACCTTGGCGTAGTACCGCAAGAATTTAATTTCAACATGTTTGAGAAAGTCGAAGATATCTTGATTACGCAAGCAGGTTACTTTGGTATTCCAGCAAAAGAAGCCAAGCCAAGGGCAAAAAGACTGCTGACAGCACTGGGGCTATGGGACAAGCGTGATAGCAAATCGCGTGATTTATCTGGCGGTATGAAACGCCGTCTGATGATTGCGCGCGCCTTGATTCATAAACCAAAATTACTGATTCTCGATGAGCCCACAGCAGGGGTGGATATTGAGCTGCGCCGCTCGATGTGGGAGTTTATGCAGCAGATCAATATCGAAGAAAACACCACGATTATTTTGACCACCCATTATCTCGAAGAAGCCGAGCAGTTGTGTAAACGCATTGCGATCTTGGATCACGGTGAGATTCGTATTAATACAGAAATGAAAGATTTATTGGCGCAGTTGTCAGTAGAGACGTTTGTCTTTGATCTAGAGACGCCGCTCAATGAGCAATTGGCCCTGACCGGAGTGACAGACATCTCCCAGCCAGATAAGCAGACGCTAGAAGTCACCCTGACAGAAGGCGAGTCATTAAATGGTGTCTTTGATCAGTTATCTGATAAAGGCATCAAAGTCGGTAGTATGCGTAATAAAGCCAACCGTCTAGAAGAGTTGTTTATGCGCTTGGTTGACAAAAATATTGAAAGTGCAAACAGCATGAAGGAGGCGGGATTATGAGTCAGGAACTAATCGATCATAATAAAACGATGTCACTCAGTAAAAAGTGGATTGCGTTTCGTACTATTTGGTTCAAAGAAGTGCGCCGTATTCTGCGTATTTGGCCGCAGACGCTATTACCGCCAGTGATTACGATGAGCTTGTACTTTGTCATTTTTGGTAAGATGATTGGCTCGCGCGTAGGTGAGATGGGCGGCGTGCCCTACATGCAGTTCATCGTACCAGGTTTGATCATGATGTCGATCATTACCAACAGTTACTCGAACGTGGTCTCAAGCTTCTTTAGTGCCAAATTCACGTCTAGTATCGAGGAGCTGCTCGTTTCACCCGTCTCCAAGCATGCAATTTTGATGGGTTATATCAGCGGTGGTATCTTCCGTGGACTGGCTATCGGGGTGATTGTCTCGATTGTCGCGTTATTCTTTACTGACCTCGGTATCGAGCATTTATTTGTCACTGTATTTACGGTACTTGGCACGTCTATTTTGTTCTCACTAGGCGGTTTTATCAATGCGGTGTTTGCGCGATCATTTGATGATATCTCTATCATTCCAAGCTTTGTATTGACCCCGCTGACCTATCTTGGCGGCGTGTTCTATTCGATGGAAAATTTATCACCATTTTGGCAAAACATCTCGCTATTAAACCCTATCGTCTATATGGTCAACTCTTTCCGTTACGGTATCTTGGGCTACTCTGATGTCAACGTTTGGTATTCGATGGCAGCGATTTTTGTATTTTGTGCAATATTTTATACCATTGCTTATCGCTTGCTCAGTAACGGTTCGCGCGTGCGCTTGTGATGGTCAGCGTGTGAAGCGATAGCGATGCCCAAAGCGCTGTCGGTTGAGCAGTTAGGGTTTAACGATTAAATAGTAGGAAAGTAAATGAGTATTCATGGTATTTTAGGAGAACAAACCACCGATTATCCGACTGAGTATAGCCCAGAGACGCTATATCCTATTGCACGTAGTATGGGACGTGATGTGATTGGCTGCCACGCTGACAAACTAACGGTCGGCGTAGATTGGTGGCAGGCATTCGAGATCTCTTGGTTAAATCTACAAGGTATTTCGCAAGTGGCGATGGCGCGGTTTAGTATTCCTGCCAGCTCGCCCTTTATCGTAGAGTCAAAATCGCTCAAGCTATATTTGAACAGTATCAATTTTACTGAGTTCGCCAGTTGGAATGACGTTCAAGCGTTGATCGCTAAAGACCTGTCAGCCTGTTTGCAAGCGGAAGTACAGGTAGAGCTATTTGCGCTGAATGATGCAGCAAGCCTGCTAATAGCCCAGCCAACAGGTATTTGTATTGATGACGCATTGGCAGGTAGCACGGGAAAAATCGCGTTAACTGAGCATCCGGATGCATCACTGTTGAGTAATGATGAAACAGAAGCGAGCAGTGAACGTGTGGCAAATAACAGCAATCAGCCTTATGTGTTTTATTCTAATCTGCTGCGTAGTAACTGCCCTGTGACCAATCAGCCAGATTGGGGCACACTAGCTGTGTCGATAACGACTGACAAGACTTTTAACAACGCAAATATGCTACGTTATATATTAAGTTTCCGTCAGCATAACGGCTTTCATGAGCAGTGTGTTGAGCAGATATTTGCAGATTTGAGCGAGCATTATGAGCCAAGTGAGTTGATGGTACGCGCATGGTATACACGCCGCGGCGGTATCGATATTAACCCTTGCCGTGTTAGCGATATGGCACTATTGCCTGCGCCGAGTCGCCTGATTCGCCAGTAGTGATCATTCAATCATGATATGACAGACATAAAAAAAGCGCCTACTTATGAGGCGCTTTTTGTGTATTAACCAGTTTACTCGCAGCCCAATTTTGCCAGTAGCTCGTCACGGCTAAGCAACTCTTTTTCACCGTCACGACGATTGACATATTCGTATTTGTCTTCAGCGATGTTACGATCAGACACGACGATACGGTGTGGAATACCAATCAATTCTAAATCAGCAAACTTCACTCCTGGGCGTTCGTTACGATCGTCCAGTAGGATGTTGACACCTTTGGCCTTTAGCGTCTCATAAAGCTCAGTGGCAGTCTGCATGACCGTCTCTTCTTTTGACTTCATCGGTACGATAGCCACTTCAAAAGGCGCAAGTGAGTCTTTTACATCAGGCGTTTGTGGCCATATGATACCGTTATCATCGTGGTTTTGCTCGATGGCAGCAGCGATGATGCGGCTGACGCCGATACCATAGCAGCCCATCATCAAGGTTACAGGCTTGCCAGCTTCGCCTGAGACGCTGCAGCCAAGTGCTTGTGAGTACTTATCACCCAACTGGAAGATATGACCAACTTCGATACCGCGTTTGATTTGTAGGGTTCCCTGACCATCAGGTGAGGCGTCGCCTTCGAGTACGTTGCGGATATCAACGATGCGTGTGATGTGCGCGTCACGATCCCAATTGACTCCGGTTGCGTGTTTGTTGACTTCGTTGGCACCAGCGACAAAGTCAGAGAGAATAGCCGCTGCGCGATCGACGAACACAGGGATATCTAGATCGACACCGATATAGCCTTTGAGCAGTCCTGCGGCTTTTAGCTCCTCTTCACTCGCCATAGTCAGCGGCGTGTTTACTTCTTCGATTTTTTCCGCTTTGATGTCGTTGAGCGTATGATCGCCGCGCAGTACCAGCGCAACCAACTGCTCTTCGTCTTCTGGCGTATGACCTTTGACAATCAAGGTTTTCACGGTGGTGGCAAGTGGAATGTCTAAATGCTCAGCAACTGCTTCGCAGGTTGGCATATTAACGGTATCAACGTTGGTTAGCTCTTGGGTCGCAGGCTGACGCTCGCCTGTGCTAATGGCTTCAGCAAGCTCAATATTGGCTGCATAGTCAGAGATGGTGGAGAAGGCAATGTCATCTTCGCCGCTGTCTGCCAAAACATGAAACTCATGTGAGGCAAAGCCGCCGATAGAGCCTGAATCCGCTTGTACCGCGCGAAAGTCAAAACCCAAACGGCTAAAGATACGAGTATAGGCGTCGTACATATCTCGATAAGTCTCAGCAAGTGAGGCTTGATCGATATGAAACGAGTAAGCATCTTTCATGGTAAATTCGCGTGCGCGCATCACACCAAAGCGTGGACGAATCTCGTCACGGAATTTGCTTTGAATCTGAAAGAAAGTAATCGGTAGTTGCTTATAACTACGTAGCTCGCCTTTTGCCAGATTGGTGATGACTTCTTCATGCGTTGGACCCAGCACAAAGTCACGATCATGACGGTCTTTGAAACGCAGTAGCTCAGGGCCGTAGTCTTCAAAGCGTCCGCTGGTCTGCCATAGCTCAGCAGGCTGCGTCATCGGCATCAGCAACTCTTGTGCGCCGATGTTTTGCATCTCTTCACGAACGATGCGCTCAACCTTTTGCAAAATACGCAGACCCATGGGCAACCAAATATACAATCCAGAAGCGATCTTGCGGATAAGACCAGCACGCACCATCAATTGGCTTGAGGCGATGTCGGCATCACTTGGGGTTTCTTTTAGTGTGGCAAATAAAAATTGACTGGCTTTCATAAATAAAGCGTAACCTTATCTTTGATAAAAACATAAGAAATAGTAGGATGTTGAGCGTATGGCTAATCGTTTCATTGCCGCCGCAAGCTTACCTTTATCACTTAGCAATATTCTAGGGTATTTCCTAGTTACTCACATGCTGGTATAAAAAAGCACATCAGTAAGAACCACTCTTATAAGAGTAAACAAGAGAGGCAAATTTGATTTGAGGTATGAACATGCCGAAATGCAAGATATTCAGGGCAAAAGCCTGATAATGCTAAAAGACTGACATTTTATACACACAATCTGACATGTTAGGTAAAGTTCGCCTAAGACGCAATGACTTTTTATCTTTTCAGACCGAACGTTATACAAAGGCTGAGATGAGGCTCGAATAATTGAGTTGTTTATAAGCTTTTAAGCCAAAGGTAATGTATGTTTTGGAGATTGCCTGATTTACGTATTATGTAGAAGATTGGTAGCCACTACTTGAATTTACTGCACAATAGTCGCATTTACAGGTTAAGTATTTGTTTTAATTATATAAAATCGTTGGTCATCTGAAAAACGATGCACTCTTATAACGATGCACCTTTATAAAGGTAACTTCTATGAGTAGTCCTGATATGAACAATACCAATGGCACCCACAAGCCAGCGAAGCAGCCTATTGCCACAATGTCTTGGGTAATATTACTCATTGGCTTAGCAGCCATCGTTTTTGCTATTTATAGCGCGCAAAAAATCACAGAAGAAGAACCGATAGAAACCATTACTCGAGAAGGCGTGGTCACGCAAATCCAGCAATTAAACAGACTCCATACCGTCGCGTTTAGTGTTGATACGGTGATTACGAGTGAGCGTCCGGGGAGTTGGATGAAGTTGTGGCAAGATGAACAAAAAGCGCTGTTCATCGCTCATGGCCGCGTCGAAGCAGGGGTTGATCTGAGTGCTTTGACGCCTGAGATGGTGCAGGTCATTCAGCCTACTCAGACTATAACTGATACAGAGGATGAGCAAGCTGCGAATAATGCACCTGCCTCAGCCATGCCACAAATCAATATTACCTTACCACCTACAGAGATATTTTCAGTATATTTAGATGATATCGAGATTTATGACTGGCAGACAGGCGCTTTTGGCATGATGCAAGTTGATCCTAAGATATTGGCGCAAGCACAAACCATGGCAAAAAAGGAAGTGCTAGAGCGTGCCTGCCGAGGAGATGTCATGAATATGGCGCTGCAAAATGCTCAAACGCAATTGCAGCAGCTGTTTGCTTTAACGGGTGCTGTCGTGACGGTCAACACGCAGGGTGCAGGCGCATGTCAGTTGCCAGCAGTCACTAATAGCTAGTTTACTCTTTTTTAAATTCAGCAATGGCGAGCTTACGTGCTGATTTATGTTCGACCATCGGCGCAGGGTAGTCAGCATTTGCAAAGTCTCCACCCTTCGCCAGTGCTTTACGCATTTTATCCTCACTATGCAAAGTGCTCGCGGGGATGTCTTTTAGTTCTGGTAGCCACGTTTTGATAAATATTGCTTTTTTATCATGAGTGCTGCCTTGGCTAAAGGGGTTCATAATACGGAAGTAGGGCGCTGAGTCAGTACCTGTTGATGCGCTCCATTGCCAGCCGCCATTATTGGAGGCAAAATCCCCATCGATGAGCTGCTGCATAAAGTAGCGCTCACCCAAGCGCCAATCAATCAACAAGTCTTTGGTCAAAAACATTGCTGTGACCATGCGCAGTCGATTGTGCATAAACCCCGTTGCATTGAGACAGCGCATCGCAGCATCAACGAGTGGTACGCCTGTTTTGCCTGTACACCATGCTTGAAAATCCTCTTCATTGTATGACCAACTCACTTTGGTGTCAGTGTCCTCTTTATACGCTTTATGGCGAATCAGGTTTGGCTTATCGACCAGCACATGACGATAAAAATCTCGCCATGCAAGCTCGCTTATCCAGCGGTCGATATCTTCATTATCGCCATCATTGCCGTGTAGCTTTTCTTGTACTTTGCTGGCTTGTAAATAGCAGAGCCGCGGGCTGATGGTGCCTATAGTGAGATAAGCGGATAGCTGACTGGTGGCATGCAGGTGTGGCACATCGCGGCTGACATCATAGTCATTGATATCATCAGCGACAAACTCATCTAAGCGCTGGCAAGCAGCAGACTCCCCTGCAGGATAGGCGTCCCTTGCGGCAGTAAGTTGGGCTTTCATATCGATATGCTGTAACGAGTCCTCTTTTTGCAGCGTCTTTTGATAATCACCAAGCATTTCTTCACTGAGGGCTTTGATATCGTCAACTGTATGGGCACTATTTTTCGATGATTTTAGCTCGATTTTATCATCGCAGTCGACTGCTGGCGCGTCATGCGTCTGGATGGTGCTAACGTCTAGCGTATGTCGCCATTTCTTATGAAACGGCGTGAAGACTTTATACATACTATCGCCGTCATTTGTCGTGATACTCAGCGGTGGCAAGATACATTGGTCATGCCAGCGGACAAACTCGATGTCGTCCCTTGCAAGCTGCTGACTCAATGCCTCATCACGATCAATCTCATTGCCTTCGTATTCATGGTTAGCCATTACGCAGCTGATATCATGATCCTGACACAAGGTCGCTAGAGACTCTATACAGTCAGAAAAGCTTGGACAGAGCTGTACTGTTAAAGTGATATTCAGTTGTGATTTCAAATCCTTTGCTAGTATAGGTAACGTACGGGCAATATGGTCGACTTGCACCAGAGAGGTGTCATGCTGTTGCCACTGCTCGGGCGTCAAAAAGAATATGGCGGATACCGATGCATTGTCTTCATTAGCCCGCTCGCATAGTGCTGCCAATGCAGTATTGTCATGAATACGCAAATCTCGACGAAACCACATCAAGTAATGCAACGGACTGTCGCTATCGCTACTGTCATTGTTTTTATTATTGCTACCATTGTTGTTAGTAGTCTTTGACATCAAAGTATCCCTATATGAATCAATCGCAATCATAAACAAAACTCGGCATAAAAGTATGCTAGGATAAGTTTTTGGATGCAATGGCTTTGCCGTTTGCGTAACAAATTCTCATCATATCTCACGATTTATCTTTAGTCTGACGCTATCTGATGCCGCTATAATCGATGTCAGATTTATGAATATAAAATCCAAGGTCACAAAATGCACGTTAAGTTTTGCGGATTTACTCAGCTTAGTGATATACAGACTGCGGCACAGTTAGGTGCAGACGCAGTCGGTTTGGTGTTTTATCCGCCAAGTCCGCGTGCGGTCACGATAGAGCAAGCACAGACATTGAGTGCTGCCGTGCCTGCTTTTGTGAGCGTGGTGGCGTTAGTGGTCAATATGCCTAAAGAAGAGCTGGTCAAATTAGCAAACGATGTACCTTTTGATATCCTTCAGTTTCACGGTGATGAAACGCCTGAACAATGCGAGCAGCTGGCAAGCCGTGTCAATAAACGCTGGATCAAAGCATTGCGTATCAATGCAGAGCAAGACACGCCCGATAGCGTTCGTGCTCAGATTGCACAGTTTGCTGACGCAGGTGCCAGTAGTATTTTGCTGGATGCGTATCATCAAGCGGCATATGGCGGGACAGGGCAGCGCTTTGACTGGAGTCTCATTCCCCATGACAGCACGCTACCAATTGTACTGGCTGGTGGTCTTGATGCGCAAAATGTCGCAGAGACATCAAATCTGCCCATCTACGGCGTCGATGTCAGTGGTGGTATCGAGGTTGATAAAGGCAAAAAAGATGCTGCCAAGATGCGTGCCTTTATGAAAGCGGTCAAGCGCGACCGATGGCAAAACGCTACGGTCACTGACGCCATTTAAGTTTGTTATCGTAGGTTATTTTCTATATATAATAGGCTTATTTGGTCGTTATTCCGATTTTTCCGTTCCAATCTTATTTCATTTTTCTCTTTATATTTATTCTAAAAAATACCACTTATTACAGTAGGAATTACCATGAGTCATGTCGCGAACAAAGATTTATCTACTACAGCACAATCTGTAAACACCTTTATCAATCCTGAAAACGTGCAAGATTTTAACCAATACCCTGATGCACGCGGCCATTTCGGTGTACATGGTGGACGCTTTGTCTCTGAGACGCTGATGGCCGCATTAGAAGAGCTTGAGACGCTTTATACCAAAGTCAAAGCAGATCCAGCATTCTGGGAAGAGTATCATAACGATTTGGTCAATTATGTCGGTCGCCCAACGCCGCTATATCATGCCAAACGCTTGAGTGATGAGATCGGCGGCGCGCAAATTTACTTTAAGCGTGAAGACTTGAACCATACTGGCGCACATAAAGTAAATAACACCATTGGTCAGGCATTGCTTGCCAAGATGTGTGGCAAAAAACGTATCATCGCCGAAACTGGCGCAGGACAGCATGGTGTCGCGACCGCAACGATTGCTGCGCGCTTGGGCCTAGAATGTATCGTCTATATGGGTGCTGACGATGTCGAGCGTCAAAAAATGAACGTTTATCGTATGCGTTTGCTTGGTGCCACTGTCGTGCCAGTGACGTCTGGCTCACGCACGCTAAAAGATGCGATGAACGAGGCCATGCGTGATTGGGTGACCAATGTTGATAGCACGTATTATATTATTGGTACCGTTGCAGGCCCACATCCTTATCCGCTATTGGTTCGTGATTTCCAAGCGATTATTGGGAAAGAAGCGCGCATTCAGCATTTAGAAAAAACAGGCAAAATGCCAGATGCGTTGGTTGCTTGTGTCGGTGGTGGCTCAAACGCTATCGGTTTGTTCTTTGATTTCCTCAATGATACCGATGTTAAAATGTATGGCGTCGAAGCCACGGGTGACGGTATCGAGTCAGGTCGTCATTCTGCGCCATTGGCTGCAGGTCGTATTGGCGTGCTGCATGGTAACCGTACTTACCTCATGGCAGATGATGATGGTCAGATTCAAGAAACGCATTCTATCTCAGCCGGTCTTGATTACCCAGGTGTTGGCCCTGAGCATAGCTTCTTAAAAGACATGAAACGCGTCGAATATGTCGGCTGTACTGACAAAGAGGCGCTAGAAGGTTTCCATGAAGCCACGCGCAAAGAAGGTATCATCCCTGCGCTTGAGACCTCTCATGCTATCGCTTATGCATTGAAACTGGCTAAAACCATGACGCCTGATCAGACAATCATCGTTAATATGTCAGGTCGCGGTGACAAAGACTTGCATTCAGTAATGAAGGCAGAAGGGATTGAGATGTAGATGAATGAGCCGAAATATAACTTAGAAAATATAATTGAGCAGCACCAAGCGGGTAAAACACTTAAATACATATATTTCTGGGGACATAGACCCAGTGCTGACGGCAAAATTACTCACAGTTGTTTTAGTCAGTGGTGGCAATCTCCTTTTGTAATCGATAATGTCAGCTATCTGACGGCTGAACACTATATGATGGCACAAAAGGCACTATTGTTTAATGATCAACTGATATTTGAGCAAATTATCCAGGCGAGTCATCCAAAGCAAGCCAAGGAACTGGGGCGTAAGGTCTCAAATTTCGATGAAGGTGTTTGGAACAAACATCGATTTGATATTGTGGTTGATGGAAATCTTGCCAAGTTCGGGCAGAACGAAGCTTTAAAGTACTATTTACTTAGTACGCATGAGCGAGTACTAGTCGAAGCAAGCCCAGTTGATAAAATATGGGGTGTAGGACTTGGCAAAGATGATCAGCAAATTTATGACCCGTCAAAATGGAAAGGGCGTAATTTGCTTGGTTTTGCTTTAATGGAGGTTAGGGACAAATTGAAGGGTTATTAATAAACCTCAAACTATCTATTACAAGACAACCATAATTATTTAATGGATATTGGCTGGTAAGAATACACTTATATAAGCTAAAAATTTATTTAACAAAATTATAAGAGAACATTATGACCAGAATTGAAAGCACTTTTGAAACTTTAAAATCACAAAATAAAAAAGCCCTGATCCCTTACGTGATGGCAGGCGATCCTAATCCTGCAACCACTGTCGGTCTATTGCACGACTTGGTCAAACACGGCGCAGATATGATTGAAGTCGGTCTGCCGTTCTCTGACCCGATGGCAGATGGCCCTGTGGTTGCGTTGGCTGGTGAGCGCGCATTAGCAGCAGGTACGAGCACACGCGACACGCTAAAGATGGTGGCAGAGTTTCGCCAAACCGACACGCAAACGCCAATCATCTTGATGGGCTATCTCAATCCTGTTGAAATCATCGGCTACGATAATTTTGTGGATCTATGTGAGCAGTCAGGCGTGGATGGCTTATTGATGGTAGATTTGCCACCAGCAGAGGCGGGCAGTTTTACTCAGCATTTGACCGACCATTCGATGAATGAGATTTTCTTGCTATCACCAACGACGTTGCCCGAGCGCCGTGAGCAAGTATTGACTCATTGCGGCGGCTATATTTATTATGTGTCCCTAAAAGGCGTGACTGGCTCAGCCACGCTAGATACAGACGATGTAGCCACCCAAGTGCAAGCAATCAAAGCAGAGACAGACTTGCCAGTATGTGTTGGCTTTGGTATCCGTGATGGTGCCTCTGCAAAAGCAATTGGTACTCATGCGGATGGCGTTATCGTGGGTAGTGCATTGGTACAGAATTTTGCAGATATTGATGCCAATGATACCGATGCGGTAGCAAGTGCTCAGCAAAACATCATGGCAAAAATGGATGAGCTGCGTGCAGCTTTAGACAGTCTGAGTGCTTAATATTCATTATCCTAGTATCGCTTTTATTAAGCTAACAGCTGCATGATGTTTTAAGTATCTAATTAAGGCGATTTGATAAAGGTAATAGTTATAAAGGCGATAACTGGTTTGAAGGGGTTATTTTGAGTAATTGGCCTTGAATCACGAAGTTAAATAATGGGAATCAATGACTCAAAAACGTTACTGAAAGATGACGTTAAATGACTTTGCTAAATTTAGTTTACGAGTGTAAACTAACATGACTATTATATGGCGTCTGATAGCCGTGGTTTGTCAGTGACTAGTTTCAAAAAGCATTTGCCAAAAAGCATTTGCCAAAAAGTCTCAACAAGCACATCATCTATCAACAAGCACCTAACCAAATGATCGACACGTAAGATTGATACATCAGCGTGTCGCATAATTGCTCATGTTATGACTGGGTTTGACGCTTTGTTTAGACAACCATTAAACTCTCAATGACAGGCGAATGAGCCAACTTGTCAATAAGCCTTTTATGATGGCAAATAATATGACTGATACAGCAACAAAACTCGATAATAATACTGCTAAAGCCGAGCCAAACAGCAACGCGGATAGGCAGTCATGGTTTAACCGTCCTATACCAGGTATCAAGCAGCAATTAACTGCGCAACTGACCGCGGTAGAGACTGAACCGTCGACAAAGTGCAGCAATTGTCATTCTGTGATTACCAACACCGCACTGATTTTTAACTGTTATGTGTGTCCGCACTGTGATCATCATTTACCGATGAGTGCGCGTGAGCGCTTAAATTGGTTGCTTGATCAAGTAGACGGTGAGACAGGGCAAGAATTCACTGCCAAAGATCCGCTGAGCTTTGTGGATAGCAAGCCATATCCTGCGCGTATGAGCGAAGCACAAGAAAAAACGGGCGAGAGTGAAGCGCTGGTTGCCATGTACGGTAAACTGCGTAACCTTGATATTGTCGCTTGTGCCTTTGATTTCCGTTTTATGGGCGGCTCGATGGGTTCAGTGGTTGGCGATCGTTTTGTACAAGCCGCTGAAAGAGCGCTTGAGCAAAAAGTACCGTTAGTGTGCTTTGCTGCTTCTGGCGGTGCGCGTATGCAAGAAGGTCTGTTATCATTGATGCAAATGGCACGCACGGCGGCAGCGATTGAACGTTTGAGAATCGCTGGCATCCCTTACATCGTGGTATTGACTAACCCTGTTTATGGCGGTGTGACTGCGTCATTGGCCATGCTGGGTGATATCCATCTGGCAGAACCAAAAGCGATGATTGGCTTCGCGGGTAAGCGCGTGATCGAGCAGACCGTGCGTGAGACGTTAGAAGAGCCGTTCCAGCGTGCAGAGTTCTTACTAGAGCATGGCGTCGTAGATGAAGTGGTGCATCGTCATCAACTGATTGATACGATCTATCGTTTGCTCGCAAAACTGTGCCACGTACCTAATGTAGATGCTTAATAAGATGTATGGCTCAGTATCATGAGTCAATTATTGAGTGCATAAACGCCTAGCCGCGTGCTAACATCTACTGCATATGCAAGACCCTCTAATAGCATTTATCGTCATTGCACGGTAAATGCTATTTTTGGTTTTAGCCAACACATATATTTCTGTTTCTTATTAAATTTCCTATAGGTTTTATCCATGTCTGATCTTGTAGCGTCCAACTCTAGTAGCCCTAACGACAACGTTGGTTTGGTCAGCTTGACCGAATGGCTAAATTATATGCAGCAAATACATGTGTCTGCGATAGATATGGGACTATCGCGTGTATTGCCTGTTGCCGAAGCGCTAGGAGTAGTGAAGTCAGCTAAAGATGACGCTTATGTCTTCACTGTGGCAGGCACCAATGGTAAAGGCTCTACGACCGCTGTTATCGCCGAAATGTGTAAAGCCGCAGGTTATAAGACGGCACTATATCAATCGCCACACTTGAGCGTATTTAATGAACGCGTGCGTATCAATGGCGAAATGGTCAGCGATGAGACGCTGATTGATGCTTTTAGCAAAGTCGAAGCAGCACGTTTAGAGTGCGATTTGACCTTGTCATTCTTTGAGATGACAACGCTGGCAGCATTACTCATATTTGCTGAGGCAGACTGTGATGTATGGGTGTTAGAAGTTGGATTAGGCGGACGGTTAGATGTGGTCAATATTATTGATCCTGATATGGCAGTGATTACTAATATTGGTATCGATCATGTCGACTGGCTAGGTGACAATGTTGAGGACATCGGTCGCGAGAAAGCAGGTATATTGCGCCAAGGTATTTCTTTAGTTTATGGTGCTATTGAAATGCCATCTAGCGTGCAGCACGCTATCGATAATAAGCAAGCGACTTGTTATCAAATTGGGCAAGACTTTAGCTACCGCGATATTGACTCAATGATTTGGCAATACAGTAATGCGGCAGTTACCTTGCAACTACCACGCCCTGCGCTATCCTTGACCAATACTGCTAATGCACTATCGGCGGTACTTGCAAGCCCGTTGAAAGTCGATATAAGTGCCATCGAGCAGGCATTGCAAACTGTCAAACTGGCAGGGCGCTTTGATTATCGTGAAAGCCATCATCGCCATTGGTTGTTTGATGTGGCGCACAACGAGCAAGGTGTGGAATTTTTATTAGCGCAGTTATTGCCATTTTGGCATCAGCATTTGAGTAAACACGGCAGCCAAGCTGATAGAGACCTTCCAAAAATCAAAATGTTGTTCTCTATGTTGGGTGATAAAGATATCGACAAAGTAGTACAGCGTCTGACTCAAGCAGGCTTGCCGATTAGTGATTGGTTCATTGCTGAGATTGATTATCCTCGTGCCGCGAGTACCGAGCAGCTACAAGGCGTCTTAACTCAATATGTGGATAGCGCCAACATATATCAATTCGATGGCTTGCATGCAGCGACGTATGCGGTAATAGCTGATAGTCAGCCACAAGATCTAATCGTCGTGTGCGGCTCGTTTCATACGATTGGCGAAACGCTTGCTGCACTCGCCGTATGATCATTTAAGTTAAGGTGGCGCCTGTTTAGTGTTAATCTTAGTACTTGCCTGATAGCAGACAGCACGAAAAATATGCTTTATAATCAAAATGATTTGCAAGACTGGCATAAATGGGTCGGCATAGATTCTGAACACTGATGGCAGTAACTGGCGGTACGAGGTATTTATTAGCGCAATTATCTATATTGCTGTAAGACAGTACCTGCGCCGCTCAATCAACCTTATCACCAACTAAGAGACGTAAACGGATGAACTTTTCGAGACAAGCCTTATTGGGCATTGGGATGATTCTAGGCGGTAGCGTGATGTTATACGCCATGGTGCAGCAGATTGGCGAGAGCAACCAGCCACAGCCAACATCAGCGATGATAGAGAAACCAACGACCGAGCAAGAATCTCCGCAACCGCTAACGACTGACATTGAGACAGAAAAACGTATCCTTGCGCAAAAGCAAAAAGAACGTGCTGCTCGTGTTGCCGAGCAGGAGAGACGCGCACAGGAGTTTTTGACAGAACAAGAAGTGGCTGAAGCAGAAGCGTTGGCCAAAGCCCGTGCTGAAAGCCAGCAGTATGTCAAAAATATCGCGGCGACAAATGAACAGAGTGAGAGTTCAGAAGACGTAAAAGACACAGAAAAAAGTGTCAAAAGTAAGGAAGTGCAAGATGCTGAAAAATTGGTCAAGGCAGCCGATGATGCAGTGAATGAAGCCAAAGCAAAAAAGCAGGCGGAAGATGAGCAGCAACAAGCCAAAGCAAAACAAGAAAAAGCCGCTGCTGAAAAACTAGCAGAAAGTAAAAAAGAAGCAGAAGCGAAAAGACAAGCGGACGCTCAAGCTGCGGCCGAAAAAAAGAGAGAGGCAGCTGAAGCGGCTAAAAATGAACCACCAAAATCGCCCTCTGATTATCAAGTCAAAAAAGGCGATGGGCTGATTAAGCTTGCAAGACAGTACAATATGCCTGTCGAAGTCTTGGCTCAAGCAAATAACATTTCACCATCGACCTCATTACAGCTGGGTCAAAACATTACCATACCATCGCGTAATCAAGTGCAACGTCTGGAGCGAGAAGCCGCTGCTGCCGAAAAAGCGGCTGAGGCTAAGCGAGAGGCTCAGCAAAAGCTTCGTGAGGCTCGTCAAAAAGTCAAAGAAACCGATGCGAAAGGCAGCTTTGGGGTGCAAGTAGCGCTCGCAGATAATCAGGCCAAAGCGGATCAACTAGCGAAAAAATTCAAAGAGGCTGGATATCAAGTGAAGACCAGTCCGACCAGTCGCGGTGTACGCGTCATTGTTGGTCCTGAACGTGGAAAGGTCGCTGCATTGGCACTAAAAGATAAGATCAATAGTGACGCCAATGTTGATACAACAGGTGCATGGGTGCTTTACTGGCGTTAAGCTATAACTATAGACTCAGCGACTGTCGTCAGAGATTGATGAGTAGATAAGTGAGATATTTTCTTTAGTACTGACTTGAATTATTATTTAATGATCAAAACACGACATTCGCTGTCGTGTTTTTTGTTTTATCGTTTGCCGATTGGCGTAAGCTTGGTTACGATGAGCACCATTTTTATTACTCATTTTTGTATAACCTGTCAGCCTATAAAGGTTGCCCTGTGGTGATCAGCCAATCATTGACTCTTCAGAGTCTTGAACGCTAGCCGGTCACTGTTATATTGTATAAGGTAAAACCATGTCATTTGGCGCTATATTTTTAATCTTGGCCGTTGGGTTTTTAGGGCTGATTACGTTACCAAAGCTATTGGCGAAACGCCCAGTCGTAGAGCCTGAGCCAAAGCCTGTGCGCGGTGATGAGCTGGCTATCTGGCCATTTGCCCCAATGCCAATCATGACCGACACTGAAGTGATATTTTTTAATAAGTTAAAAAATGCGCTTCCAGAGTATCATATCTTTGTGCAAGTTCAGCTGTCACGAATCATTGAAGCCAATAGTGTCGAGACATCCGAGCGCAGTTTTTGGTTTAATCGTATCTGTCGCCAGAGCGTTGATTATGTAATCGTGGATGTTGACGCTCAGACCACGCTAGTTGCCATCGAGCTTGATGACTGGACACATAGCAGCAAAGCGCGGCAAAAAGCCGATGATAAAAAAGACAAAGCCCTGGCGAGTGCAGGCATCGCCATCGTTCGTTTTCACGCTGAGCGTATGCCTAGTGCCGATATGCTGAGATATGAGCTAATGCAGGTGATAGAGAGTTATTAAATGGCTCACTAAGCTTCTTTGGTTGTTAAAATGAGACAGTTATTCAAACTATCTAGCTTAGACTATTCTTTTATTTGGCTTAACTGCCTTGGATAAATGACAATCAGTCGCTCACCTTCGAAGTACAATCCTGTTCTGAGGTTTGGCGTGTCAGGGTAGGTAAGGGGCGGCTCAAACCGACCATAGCGGTCATAAAAGTCGCGCTTAGTGAACCATTCAATATAATGCGCGGCTCGCAATGAAGTGGTGTCAATCGTCGCAAGAGCGGCTTTATCTCTCTTATCACACCATTCATGTATCGGAAAGCTGGGTGTTAGCCAATGAGGCCAATCATAATCACCAAGGTTGGTTGTGTTAATCGGTAAAAAGAATCGCCCTTTGATCACACCATAGCGCTTGTCTATTTTGACCTGCCCGTGCTCTTCCGTATCTACCCACACCGCTCGAAATTGCTTAGTTTGCATGTGCGTCATCTTACGCTGTAGATTATCATTGGAGTTAATCCCTACCCAGTTCACAGGCTCAAAAGGTGCTGATCCCATAAAAAATTTAATGGCTAGTTCCCAATGCTCCACCAGATCCTCTTCATGATTATACAAAATCAAATCAAGCTCACCGACAGTCTGCTTACCATTGTACAGCTGTACATTATTAGCCAGGGTCTCGTACGGATGCAGATTACGCGCAAACCCATCCTCTAACCAAAACGATAGTAGTCCCTCAAAGTGAAACCCCAATCGATTGGGACTAGGGCGTTTGAGTAAATAGCGGGTCAGCTTCTGATAGGCGGCAGTGGTGTCTAGCTCTGTTAATCGCGGCGCATAAGCCTCAAACTGCGCCTGCCAAAAGCTCGCACTATGCACGGCAACCGCATGGGTGTTCTCATGCGGTGCAAAGTCTAGCCACTGCGTCAAAACATTGGGACATGCCAGTACATACGCCAAATCACGCACATAGGGTCGCTTATACGCTTCCCAAGGTGCATTATCTATGAGGCGATTAAATGTGGGCTGATTGACAGGATCGGACATAGGATACACCAGTGTGAAGAGGTAGCATTTACCCTAACGGCTCGCTCTATAAAAGTCTATAGGATACGAGTATCGGCGATGGCAGTGCTAAGCTTTTTGGCTTCAAAACATGATATTAATGTGATGGATATGAATACTGATATCAGTAAAATTTAGCACAAAAAAAAGCCAACCATTGAAAACAATGATTGGCTTTTCTCTTTACTGCTATGTTTGGTCGGAACGGCAGGATTTGAACCTGCGACCACTACACCCCCAGTGTAGTGCGCTACCAGACTGCGCTACGCCCCGAATGACTGACTATTTTACGCAAAATTATGTATATTGCAAGGGCTATTTATATTAGTCAAAATCTACAATACAATTCTGCCTAGTATAGTCAGTCTAATTGCTACGCTGCTCGTGTTAACCTAACAATTCTTTTAGAATTTGGTTCACTTGCTGCGGGTTCGCACTACCGCGACTGGCTTTCATGACCTGACCGACCAGACCGTTAAAGGCTTTTTCTTTACCGCCGCGATATTCTTCTACCATGGCTTCATTTTTTGCAATGACGTCTTCGACCATGGCTTTGATAGCGCCCGTGTCAGTTTCCTGCTTGAGACCTTTTTCTTTGATGATCTTATCTGCTGCGTCATCATCATTGCCACCTTCGCGCTCATATAGCGCACTAAAGACTTTCTTAGCCAGTTTGCCAGATAGCGTGTCATCTTTGATACGTTTTAGCATACCAGCCAACTGTTTGGCGCTGATAGGAGAGTCGACGATGTCTTTGTCATCTTTGTTCAGTGCGCCGAGCAAGTCGCCCATGACCCAGTTACCCGCCATTTTGGCATCTGCTTGCCCAACTTCTGCGACCACATCTTCGAAGTAATCAGCAATCTGACGACTGGCCGTTAGGATACGAGCGTCATATTCTGACAGACCAAGCGCTTCTTCAAAACGTGCACGGCGAGCGACAGGTAGCTCTGGCATGGCTGCTTTGATCGCGTCAACCGTATGCTGCTCGATACGGACAGGGAGCAGGTCAGGATCAGGGAAGTAGCGATAGTCGTTGGCGTCTTCTTTGGTACGCATGGTACGCGTTTCGTCACGCTCTGGATCATACAGCATCGTCGCTTGAACGACTTTGCCGCCATCTTCCAAGATATCGATTTGACGCTCGATTTCACGATTGATAGCACGTTCGATAAAGCGGAAAGAGTTTAGATTCTTTAGCTCAGTACGCGTACCGAGCTCAGCACCTGGCTTGCGCACAGAGACGTTACAGTCACAGCGGAATGAACCTTCAGCCATTACTGCGTCTGAAATACCTAGCCAAGTGACCAGCTGGTGAATGGCTTTGATGTAGGCAAGCGCTTCGTGAGCAGAGCGCATGTCTGGCTCAGAGACGATTTCGATCAGCGGCGTACCCGCACGGTTCAAATCCACACCCGTCATACCATCGACGGCATCATGGACAGATTTACCCGCATCTTCTTCTAAATGTGCGCGGGTGATACCCATACGTTTAGGGTATTCGTTTTTCTCGCCTTCATTGACCACGACATCGATATAACCTTCACCCACGATAGGATTGGCCATCTGGGTAATTTGATAGCCTTTAGGCAGGTCAGGGTAGAAGTAGTTTTTACGATCAAACGTATTAAACAGACCCAGCTCAGCATTGACACCGATACCGAATTTTAGCGCGCGATCGACCACGCCAGCATTTAATACTGGCAATACACCAGGTAAGCCTAAGTCAACGATACTTGCCTGGCTGTTTGGCTCATGACCGAAGTCAGTTGGCGCACTTGAGAATATCTTGCTTTCAGTATTTAGCTGGCAGTGAATCTCGATACCTATGACCACTTCATAGCCATCAACGAATAGTTCTTTACGCACAGCGTGTTCGCGGACGGCACTGTTATCAGTAGTAGCTGTACTCATTATACCGTCTCCTTTGCGATGGCTGAGTGTTGTAAATGATGGTCGGTATGCTGCTGGAACAAATGCGCAGTCGTGAGCAATTGACTCTCTTGCCAGTGCTTACCGATTAATTGCAAGCCAATAGGTAGGCCTTCTGTCGTCAAACCTACTGGCTGACTGAGCGCAGGTAGACCCGCTAGGTTGACCGCGATGGTATAAACGTCGCCTAGGTACATGGTCGCAGGGTCGAGGTCTTCTGCCAGCTTATAAGCTGCGGTCGGCGCGGTGGGACTGGCAATCACATCACAATTGGCAAAAGCATCATCAAAGTCTTTGACAATTAAGCGGCGGATTTTTTGTGCTTTAGTATAGTAAGCATCGAAGTAACCAGCAGATAACGCATAAGTCCCTGTCAAGATACGGCGCTGTACTTCAGGGCCAAAGCCTTCAGAACGTGAGCGTGTATATAGATCAATCAGGTCGGTTGGGTTTTCACAGCGATAGCCAAAGCGTACGCCATCGAAGCGTGACAAGTTCGAAGACGCTTCGGCAGGTGCTAGCATATAATAGGTGGCGAGCGTGATCTCAGGGTCAGTGATGTTTACTTCTACAATCGTTGCGCCCAGCTCTTCGTATTTCTTTAAAGCGGCACGTGCTGCTTGTTCGACTTCGCTATCAAGCCCTGTACTGAAATATTCTTTAGCCACACCAATACGCAAACCGTCAAATGGCTTATCACCAGCCGCAGCCTCTGCATCATTGATGTCTTGTACGTAGTTAGGCATATCGTATTTGATAGAAGTGGCATCACGCGGATCGTGCCCAATCATTGGCTGTAGCAAATAAGCACAATCTTTAGCGCTGCGTCCCATGCTACCAGCTTGATCCAAACTTGAGGCATAGGCAATCATACCAAAGCGTGACACACGGCCATAAGTAGGCTTAATACCGGTTAGGCCACAGAATGAAGCTGGCTGACGAATAGAGCCACCCGTGTCACTACCGGTAGCAACAGGGACAAAACCTGCGGCAACGGCAGCGGCACTACCACCTGATGAGCCACCAGGGACGCGCTCTAGGTTCCAAGGATTCTGTACGGTGCCGTAGTATGAGCTACTGTTGTCTGAGCCCATCGCAAACTCATCCATATTGAGCTTACCTAAGCTAATCATGCCAGCTTTGTCGATGTTAGAGACGATAGTCGCGTCATATGGTGAGACAAAGTTATGCAGCATCTTAGAGCCACAAGTCGTTAATACGCCTTGGGTACAAAAGATGTCTTTGTGCGCCATCGGTACGCCAAGTAATGGACGCTGATCGCCTTGTGCACGCATCTCGTCAGCGGCTTTTGCTTGTGCACGTGCTGTCTCAGAAGTATGCGTGATAAAACTATTGATCTTGCTGTCTAGCGCATCGATACGCTTGATGTAATGCTCGGTTAATTCTGCGCTGCTAAATTGTTTGTCTTGCAAGCCAGTAATTAGCTGCTCGGTACTTAATAAATGAAGTTCAGACATAAGGTGTCGTCCGTCAAAATGTGAATAGCATAAAATAAAATAGGATAATGGCAAATGCGTGATTGTATTATTCAGCCACTATTATTCAATCACCTGAGGTACAAGGTATAAGCCCTCTTCAACGGCAGGCGCGACTGACTGATTGCGCTCGCGATTGATATCGTGTTTGGCCACATCAGCACGTAACTCTTGGCAAGCTTCATGGATATTGGCTAGTGGTTTGATGTCTGTTGTATCAACGTTAGATAAGGTATGCATCAATTTTAATACTTTACTGATATCGGCGGCATAGCTATCGGCCGTGCTTTCATCGACACCCAAGCGTGCAAGGTTGGCCACTTCTAGGATTTCTTCACGGCTGACAGTGTTGTCAGACGTTGCTGATTGCTGAGACATAGTTTCTCCAGTTAAGGACAGTTTTTGTTAGAGTAGGGATAAGGCAAATATATAAGCGCTCAAATGTAATTGGCTATAAAGTTGGCTTATTATAAAGCATCTGACCCAAGTTTACAGAGTATGAGGCTTGATTGATGCACAATATCAATCAACATCCGTATCAATCAGGGCAGAGTGCCGGCATAGCAATACGCAATACTTGCAAAACTGACCGCATAATTCATGATTGATTTTCAATTGCTTCCCAATTAGGTTCTAAAATACGTTACAGTATGTACCTACTACTAAGCAAAACAACTATCTGCCTGTAGAGCCTTGTTAGTTATCGAATTAAATACTGTTCCATTGAGTGGAATGATAGTCACTACTATTTCAAACTTTGTAACAACTTTTAGCGTTTCAGACAAAAATCCTTGCTTACTGATGCAAATACCTATGTTTTTTTTGAGCTAAATCGGTATAATTTAGCTCAGTTTTTCATTTCATCATTATTGCTTAGGTTTGACTGGTTGCGATGATTCACTTTCGCTCCCGTTAATGTCTAACGACGACCTGCTCAACACTGACGAGTAACACCTCAGTCAATCTCATTCGCCTCATTCGTAAGACGCTGGATATATTAGTCATGAACCTGTTTGGATTTTTATCAAATAATATCGCTATCGACCTCGGTACTGCGAACACCCTTATTTTTATTCCTAATAAAGGCGTCGTACTTGACGAGCCTACGGTGGTCGCATTACGAAGCAATCGTACTCAAAACCCGACCGTCGCTGCTGTGGGTATCGATGCCAAGCAAATGCTGGGTCGTACGCCTGCCAATATCACAGCGATTCGCCCGCTAAAAGACGGTGTGATTGCTGATTTTGAAGTGACGCAAAAAATGCTAAAACACTTCATCACTAAGGTAAAAGCCAAGCGTTTTATGGCACAGCCTAACGTGGTGGTTTGTGTGCCATGTAAGTCTACCTTGGTTGAGCGTAAGGCGATTCGTGAGGCAGTATCATCAGCAGGCGCGAGCAAAGTATTATTGCTAGAGGAGCCAATGGCTGCGGCTATCGGTGCTGGCATGCCTGTTCATGAAGCCAGTGGTTCTATGGTCGTCGATATCGGTGGTGGCACCACTGAGATTGCTGTTATCGCGCTATCTGGTTGCGTCTATGCTGAATCTATCCGTATCGGTGGCGATATGTTTGATGAGGCGATTATTACACACGTGCGCCGTACGCATGGTTGTGTGATCGGTGAGACGACCGCTGAGCGCATCAAAAAAGAAGTTGGCTCTGCATTGAATGAAAATAGCCAGCTAGAAGTAGAGGTTCGTGGTCGTAGCATGGCAGAAGGCGTGCCGAAAACCTTTATCGTCAATTCAGAAGAAGTACAAAAAGCATTGACTGACCCATTAAGCGGTATTATCAGCGCAGTCAAAGTCGCTCTTGAGCAGACACCGCCAGAGTTGTCATCAGACATCGCAGAGCGCGGTATCGTATTGACGGGTGGTGGCGCATTGCTACGCGATCTTGACAAGCTTATCTCACAAGAGACGGGCTTACCAGTGACGGTAGCAGAAGACCCATTAACCTGCGTTAGCCGTGGTGGTGGTATCGCCCTTGATTTCATCAATAACAAAAGCTTGAACATGATTTTTGTCTAAATAGTTTTTGCTCATGAGCATGGTTTCCTTGTTAGGATACCTATAATGCCTCATGGTTTATGCATCAATCATTGATGTAGCCGATGCGCTGATAAGTAAATAACATTAAAGGTAGCCAATTGCGCTGCCTTTAATTGCATTAATCCATGCTAGAACCCAATATCACCGATAAACATTCATGCTCTAAATAAGTGCTATTGCTCATTTTAGAATTCTTAAATCAGACGACTTATGACTACAAGTATCTTTGCGCGCCAAGCGTTATCACTTCGTAAGACTGCCATTGTATTGATAGCAGCCTTAATACTGATGTGGTTTGATAGCAAAAATTCGGAGTGGTTCAATCCAGTGCGCAGTACCAGCCACGCCGCTATGCAGCCTATTTATGAGCTGTCTTTATTACCGAGCTATGCCAAGCATTGGGCGAGTGGTAGTTTGCAGTCAAAAGAAGCGCTGCGCCGCGAAAACATGCAGCTAAAATCGCAACTCATTCATGCACATGCCAAACTGCAGCAACAAGATTATATCTTGGCGCAAAACGCACGCTTGCAAGGGATTTTATCAACCACTAAGCCTGAGCAGTTTGATCTCAACTTAGCTCAAGTCATTGGTACAGATACCAACTTGCTCAGACAGATTGTTGTGCTCAATAAAGGCAAGCAAGATGGTGTACAAGTGGGACAAACGGTTATCGATGAAGATGGTATTTTAGGACAGATCATCAACGTCTATCCTAATACGAGCCGTTTGTTATTGATTACGGATGACCAGCAGTCAGTGGCTGTCACTGTCAAACGTACTGGTCAGCGGGCTATTGTGACAGGCCAAGGTATCCCATCTGCACTGAGCCTAAACTATGTCTTTAAGACTTCAGACGTGCGCGTGGGTGATGAGTTGGTATCATCTGGTTTGGGTGGGCGAATTCCAGCGGGCTATCGTGTTGGCCGTATTGCCCACATCAAAGATGAGCAAGCGGATAACTTTAGAAGCATTGAGGTCACGCCTTCTGCAAACTTTATTGACAACGCTTATGTCTTGATATTACAAGACAAGCTACTTAATAAAAATGACACTGCCATTGGTCAGTAGCAAAGATAAATTAACACTTTATGCAAAACTACCAAATGGCTCATTAATTTTTTTATCCATAGTATCCTATCTATTCAATCAACCATATCACAGTAGCCACTATACAATCGCTAAGGTAAATACTCATGTCGTATCCTGATTCTGAGAATTCAACGGCACTGTTGATTGTGGTCATTGTTCTAAGCTTTATCATTGCTTCATCGCTCAATGTCTATCCGTTAAGCCCAAGTATGGCAACATTACGGCCCATGATTATGATCATGGTGCTGATATATTGGCTACTGTTCCAGCCGCGCTATGTGGGTATCTTTACCGCATTTACTATTGGGCTTATTGCAGATTTGCTGATGGACACCCATCTAGGACAGCAAGCCTTTGCCGCTGTCGTGGTGGCACTAGTGATCAAAATTACTAGTATCTATGTTAGACAACTAAATACCATCAGCGCATGGTTGATAGCCAGTTTAGGATTAATTGTTTTTCAGCTAAATTTATGGATGCTGCAGATGTTTATCCAAAATACCTTTATCGCAAAATCTGCTTTGTCGCTTATGATGAGTATCATCAGCTGGCCACTTGTCTTACTGGCTCTACGCAAGTTTGCGCGTTAATGATGTTTATTAACTTATATACAAAATATCTAAAAAATACATACCTCATAAATCTGTAAATGAAGAGAAGAGCGATGGATATCATTTTAGCGTCTGGTTCGCCGCGCCGTCGAGAGCTACTAGCAAGAGCACAGTTAGATTTTAGAGTATTGAGTGTAGATATTGACGAAACGCCGCAAGATGATGAATTACCCAAAGACTATATTGAGCGTATGGTCGCTACCAAAGCCATGGCTGCCATAGAGCAACTAAACGGCACATTAGAAATCGATGAGAACGGGACCAACGAATTAATTATCATTTTGACCTCTGATACCATCGGTGTGTTACCAGATGGCAAGACAGTACTGGTTAAACCGACCGATCGTGAGCATGCTTATAGCATGTGGCAGCAGATGTCAGATAATATTCATGAAGTATGGACTGCCGTACAAGCCACCAAAATACAGCGGCTACCTAAAGGAACAGAACACAATGCATCAAAGCGCACTCAGGCATTTCAAATTATCGACCAGCAGCAAATTACTGAGCGTACAGCAGTAACCTTTATACCATTGACTACAGAGATGATGAGCAATTATTGGGACAGTGGAGAGCCTGCTGATAAAGCGGGTGGCTATGGTATTCAAGGTTTGGGTGCTGCTTGGGTGAGTCGTATCAACGGCAGTTACACCAATGTCGTTGGATTGCCACTGGCGCAAACGCTGGCCTTAATCAAAGACATGACAGAAGGCAGTGAGGATATCGTTGACCCGTTATAATTATATATGCACATAATGACACGGTAGGGCAATGGGCAAGAGCAAGGCGCATTTGTTACACTGTCAATCTAATAGACGATGACCGTCTGATAAGAAAGCTGAGAGATAAGAGAAAAAACTATGTCCGAAGAGCTGCTGATTAATATTAGTCCAATGGAATCCCGTGTTGCGGTTTTAGATAATGGCATCTTGGGTGAGATTTATATTGAGCGACATCATAAACTGGGTTTGGTCGGCAATATTTATCTGGGCACAGTCGTACGTGTCCTTCCAGGCATGCAGGCAGCCTTCGTTGATATCGGTCAATCGCGGACAGCATTTTTACATGTCAATGATATGCAGCGTGAGCCTCGCCCAGTTGCAGAAGACAAAAGCAAAGCCGCTACAAATATCAAAAAAGATAATAGTGACAATAGCGCCATCTTAGAAACATCCACGGATAGCTTAGCAGTCACGCCACCTGTTGTCAGTGCTCAAAGTACGGAGGTCGTGCCTGTTTCTAAGACCTTGATTCAGCATCGATTACACGAAAGCCAGCGTATCTTGGTACAAGTCACTAAAGACCAATTAGGCAGTAAGGGTGCTCGCTTAACGACCAATATATCGTTGCCATCTCGCTATCTGGTCTATTTACCATCAAGCGATCATATCGGTATATCACAGCGTATTGATGGTGAAGAAGAGCGCATGCGTCTGAAAACTGAGCTTAGTAGCTTAATGCAAACAGTCAATCTAAAAGGTGGTCTGATCGCTCGTACTGCGGCTGAGCGTGTCCCTGTCGATAAGCTAGAAGAAGATATTTACTATCTGTTGCAGCTGTGGCGTACTATCTGTGCTCGCCGCCAAGAGATCAATCATCACCAAAGCTCAGAACTTATTTATCAAGAACTATCGCTACCACTGCGCTCTATTCGTGACTTGGTACATGCTGATACCGAAAAAGTCATCATTGATAATACGCAAATCTATGAACAAGTCAGATACTTTGCCAAAGAGTTTGTACCGTTCATTTACGATAAAATCGTGCATTATACGGCAGAGCAGTCACTGTTTGACGTGCATCGGGTTGAAGATGATTTACGTGACGCATTGAAACGTCGTGTTGACTTGAAGTCTGGTGGCTATTTGATTATTGACCAAACAGAAGCAATGACGACGATTGATGTTAATACAGGCTCTTTTGTAGGCGGTCGCTCATTAGAAGACACCGTTTATAAGACTAATCTAGAAGCCACACATGCCATCGCACGTCAGCTGCGCCTGCGTAATCTAGGCGGTATTATTATTCTAGATTTTATCGATATGCTTGAACAGCAGCATAAGGATGATGTACTAGAGAGCTTACAGGCGCAGCTAACCCAAGACTATGCCAAAACCAAGATTACGCAGGTTAGTGAGCTTGGATTGGTAGAGATGACACGTAAACGCACGCGTGAATCACTAGGACAACAGCTGTGTGAGCCTTGCTCAACCTGCCAAGGCCGCGGGTTTGTCAAAACGGCAGAGACCGTTTGCTTTGAGATATTCCGCGAAATCATGCGCTGTGCTCGAACTTATAACTCCCCTAAAAAATTCACAGTAGTGGCTCATGCTGCAGTCATTGATTTATTGCTGACATCAGAGTCAGATACGGTAGCCGATTTAGAGTACCTACTAGGTAGGGTTATTACGTTTGATGTAGAGAACTTATATACTCAAGAGCAGTATGATATTGTTTTAGACTGATATCATTGAGTACAGTTAAAATTTTTTGGTGGCAACACACTGACTGGTAAAGCAGATTTTTGAGAGCTGGTATCTTTCATCACTTCAGAGATTGCCCTTGCAATACCTAAAATACTGTGTATAATATACACCACTGAATTATATATGCGCAGCTGACTAAAAAGCTGGCGCTATTACAGCTGGAGCATCGTTTCTAGCACTATTTCATTATGCCTTTGCTGACATCCATTATAGGAGAGTTGGTGGGGCTTTAAACTATTTTGCTTTTGGCACGCTATAAGTTCGGATAAAGAACTCATTCTGGTTAAGAACAGAAGGCCGCTTTAAGTGAATATTTAACCAAACTGCTTTTGATCATGATCTTGCGACGCAAGAATGACGAAAGCACATATTAGGAGCTTGCTGGCATGGCTAACCAGAGAATCCGTATCCGTCTTAAGTCTTTTGATCATCGTCTGATCGATCAATCTGCACAAGAGATTGTTGATACTGCAAAGCGCACCGGTGCGCAAGTTTGTGGTCCTGTACCGTTGCCGACTCGCATTGAGCGCTTCAACGTTCTAACCTCACCACACGTTAACAAAGACGCGCGTGACCAGTACGAAATTCGTACTCACAAGCGTATGGTTGATATCGTTCAGCCTACTGACAAAACTGTGGATGCGCTAATGAAATTAGATTTAGCGGCGGGTGTTGACGTCCAAATTGCTTTGGGTTAATGCACATTACACACCCAACCCATTAATATAAGATATAAAGAGGTCTAAAATGGCGATCGGTTTAGTCGGTAAAAAATGCGGCATGACCCGTGTCTTCACTGAAACAGGCGCATCTATCCCTGTAACAGTGGTTGAGGTAGATGCAAACCGCATTACTCAAGTAAAAAATACTGATGTAGATGGTTACCAAGCCATCCAAGTCACCACAGGTACCCGTCGTGACAGCCGCGTAACTGCTGCACAAAAAGGTCACTTCGCGAAAGCTGGCGTTAAAGCTGGTCGTGGTGTTTGGGAATTTCGTGTCAACGATAGCGATCTTGAAGGTCGTGAGATTGGTGGTGAGATTCTAGCTGACTTGTTCGAGCAAGGTCAGATGGTTGATGTGACAGGACAGAGCAAAGGTAAAGGCTTCCAGGGTCCTATCAAACGTCACAACTTTAGTATGCAAGATGCTACTCATGGTAACTCAGTGTCTCATCGTGCACATGGTTCAACTGGTCAAAACCAGTCACCAGGTAAAGTATTCAAGGGCAAAAAGATGGCGGGCCAGATGGGTAACAAGCGTGTTACTGTTCAAGGCCTAGAAGTGATTTCGGTTGA
Source organism: Psychrobacter sp. C 20.9 (assembly GCF_001921765.1). Classification (NCBI taxonomy): domain Bacteria; kingdom Pseudomonadati; phylum Pseudomonadota; class Gammaproteobacteria; order Moraxellales; family Moraxellaceae; genus Psychrobacter; species Psychrobacter sp. C 20.9. Next base: position 86,195 of record NZ_MRYC01000009.1, read on the forward strand.
CGCCGAAAAAGGGTTACTTGTCATCAAGGGTGCTATCCCAGGTGCCACCGGTGGCGATGTTATCGTACGTCCGTCAGTCAAAGCCTAAGCAAGGGGATTAACGTGGATTTAAAAACAGTTACAGGTGCGGCGGTTGAGCTTTCTGATACGGCATTTGGTCGTGAATTCAACGAAGCACTAGTGCATCAAGTCGTCACCGCTTATTTAGCTGGTGCTCGCCAAGGTACACGCGCACAAAAAACCCGTGCCGAAGTTTCTGGCGGTGGTATCAAGCCATGGCGCCAAAAAGGTACTGGTCGCGCTCGTGCGGGCTCTATTCGTAGCCCAATCTGGCGTTCAGGTGGTCGTGCATTCGCTGCAAAACCACAAGATTGGTCACAGAAAGTAAACCGTAAAATGTATCGCGGTGCGATGCAGTGCATCCTAGCAGAATTGATTCGTCAAGAGCGTCTGATTTTGGTAGAAGAGTTGAGCGTTTCTGGGCCGAAAACTAAAGAACTGATTGCAAAGCTAAATGAGCTTGGTGCACCTCGTGCATTAATCGTCACCAAAGAAGTCGACGAAAACTTGTACTTAGCTGCTCGCAACATTCCGCACGTCAATGTACTTGGTACAAACGAAGTGGATCCAGTGAGCTTGATCGCATTTGATAAAGTGATCATGTCAGTTGAAGCTGCGAAACAATTTGAGGAAGCACTAGCATGAACAACGCAAGACTTTATCAGGTCTTAAGAGGGCCTGTATTCTCAGAAAAATCTCAAATGCTTGGCGACTCACTTGGTGTGCAGGTATTTAAAGTTGACTCTAACGCTACTAAGCTTGAAGTCAAAAAAGCAGTTGAGTTGATGTTTGAAGGTGTTGAAGTTACTAAAGTAAACACTTTGAATGTTAAAGGTAAGACAAAGCGTTTTGGTAAAAGCATCGGCCGTCGTAACGACTATAAAAAAGCCTATGTTACCTTAAAAGCTGGTCAAGATGTACAAATGGCTGATGCTGGTGAAGAAGTCGCAAACACGACTGCCTCTACTAGTGAAACAGCGAATAACGAATAAGGATTACACTCATGCCTATCGTAAGAGCAAAGCCAACATCACCAGGCCGTCGTTTTGTTGAAAAAGTGGTGCATCCACACCTTTATAAAGGTCGTCCTTATGCAGCGCTTCTAGAATCAAAAAGTAAGTCAGGTGGTCGTAACAATAATGGTCGTATTACTACTCGTCACATTGGCGGTGGTCATAAGCAACATTATCGCATTATCGACTTTAAACGTACTAAAGACAATATTCCAGCTGTGGTAGAGCGTATTGAATACGATCCTAACCGTACTGCACATATTGCATTACTTAAGTATGCTGATGGCGAACGTCGTTACATCATCGCTGCTAAAAAACAAGCAGTTGGCGATACAGTAATGTCAGGCGAAACATCTCCAATACGTCCAGGTAACTGCCTACCGCTAAAAAACATCCCATTGGGTACTGTGATTCATAATATCGAACTTAAAATCGGTAAAGGTGCACAGATGGCTCGTTCTGCGGGTGCTAGCGTTCAGTTATTAGGCCGTGACGGTATCTACGCTATTCTACGTCTACGTTCAGGCGAAACTCGCCGTGTACACGTAAACTGCCGTGCTGTTATTGGTGAAGTTTCTAACACTGAAAACAACTTGAAATCACTTGGTAAAGCTGGTGCTTCACGTTGGCGTGGTGTTCGTCCTTCAGTTCGTGGTGTCGCGATGAACCCGGTTGATCACCCACATGGTGGTGGTGAAGGTCGTAACAAAGGTCGCCATCCAACTAGCCCTTGGGGTCAGAAGTCTAAAGGACTTAAAACGCGTCATAATAAGCGTACTGACAACATGATCATCCGCCGCCGCGCCAAGAAGAAATAAAGGAAGAATTTCATGCCTCGTTCATTGAAAAAAGGTCCATTCATAGACGCGCACTTATTTGCTAAAGTTGAGAATGCATTAGACACCAACTCACGCAAGCCAATTAAAACTTGGTCGCGCCGCTCGATGATCCTACCACAAATGGTTGGCCTGACTTTATCTGTCCACAACGGCCGTACTCACGTACCGGTTATCGTAAGTGAGCAGATGGTTGGTCATAAACTAGGTGAATTTGCCCCGACTCGTACGTATCGTGGTCATGGCATTGACAAAAAAGCTAAGAGATAAGGTGCTTACCATGGAAGTAACTGCAAAATTACGCGGTGCCGCCATATCGGCACAAAAAGTTAGACTCGTTGCTGATGAAGTTCGTGGCAAATCTATTGAGCGTGCTTTGGATATCCTAACGTATAGCAATAAAAAAGGCGCTGTGTTTGTTAAGAAATGTCTTAACTCAGCCATCGCCAATGCCGAACATAATCACGGCCTAGATATTGACGACCTAAAAGTCGCTACTATCTATGTTGATGAAGGCATTACGCTAAAACGTATCCTACCACGTGCCAAAGGTCGCGCTGATCGTATCAGCAAGCGTACTTGTCACATCACTATAAAGGTAGGAGAATAAGTTATGGGTCAAAAAGTACATCCAATCGGAATTCGTCTTGGTGTTGTAAAAAAGCATAACGCAAACTGGTATGCTGATCCTAAACAATACTCAGAATACCTAATCAACGATATTCAAGTTCGTGAATATCTACGTAAAAAGCTAGATAACGCAATGATCAGCAACATCATGATCGAGCGTCCTACTGGTGCTGCTAAGATTACCATCGCCACTGCGCGCCCTGGTATCGTTATCGGTAAGAAAGGCGAAGATATCGAAAGACTTCAAAAAGAATTGACCAAAATTATGGGCGTACCTGCTCAGGTCAACATTGAAGAAATCACGTCACCTGATCTTGATGCACGTTTGGTAGCAGAGGGTATCGCAAGCCAGCTTGAGCGTCGTGTTATGTTCCGCCGTGCGATGAAACGCGCTGTACAGAACAGCATGCGTTCTGGTGCTAAAGGTATTAAAGTTGAGCTGTCTGGTCGTCTTGGCGGTGCTGAGATTGCTCGTAGCGAATGGTATCGTGAAGGCCGTGTGCCCTTGCATACACTTCGTGCTGATATTGACTATGCGTCAATTCGTGCAGAGACAACTTACGGCACCATCGGTGTTAAAGTTTGGATTTTCCGCGGAGAGATCCTTGACGGTATGAACAGTGTTTATAATCCCGTCAAAGAAGAGCAGACTCGTGCGCCAAAACGCCGTGGTCGCGGAAACGGAAACCGTCGAAACTCAGACAGAGGTTAAACTATGTTACAGCCAAAACGTACCAAGTTTCGTAAAATGCATAAAGGTCGTAACACTGGGCTAGCTCATCGTGGAAGCACCGTTGCATTCGGACAAATTGGTCTAAAATCATTGACGCGTGGTCGTATGACAGCCCGTCAAATTGAAGCAGCACGTCGTACCATCACTCGTAAAATCAAGCGTGGCGGTAAGATTTGGATTCGTGTATTCCCAGACAAGCCTATTACTAACAAACCATTAGAAGTACGTATGGGTAAAGGTAAAGGTCCAGTTGAGTACTGGGTATGCGAAATCAAGCCTGGTAAAGTGCTATATGAAATTGAAGGGGTATCTGAAGAGCTTGCTCGCGATGCATTAACGCTTGCTGCAGCAAAACTGCCCTTTAAAACTACCATTGTTAAGCGGACGATAATGTAATGAAGATCAGTGAATTACGTGATAAATCATTAGAAGAACTGACCCAGTTACTTGATGAAAAGCAACTTGATGCTTTCCGTATTCGTATGGCTAAAGCAACTGGTCAGTTGGGTAATACCCATGAAGTCAGAGCAAATCGTCGTACGATTGCTCAGCTTCAGACTTTGATTAACGAGAAACAACGAGGCGACTCATGAGCGATAACAATCAAACAGCTACCAATGCTAGCGTATTGACAGGACGAGTTGTCAGCGACAAGATGGACAAGTCCATCACAGTTTTGATTGAGCGTCTGGTTCGTCATCCTTTGTATGGCAAGCAGCTTCGTCGTTCTACTAAAATCAAAGCACATGATGAGAACAATGTTTGTCAACAAGGCGACCTTGTCCGCATCAAAGAAACGCGTCCAATCTCAAAAACTAAGTCTTGGACTTTAGTTGATGTGGTTGAAAAAGTAGAAAAAATCTAAGTAAATTGCATTGAAAGCCAGAAGCTGTTAAAATAGCCGCCTTTTTAAGGATGCTGATTGCGCCCGTCGCATATCACTCACATTAAGAGTAAGTTGCGGTTATTTATATTAAAATGCCGTCCTACTCATTCTGTGCTAGCGGCAGCAACTGGTTTTTATTGCTCATACGTGTGGAGTAACGCTATGATTCAGGTTGAGTCAATGCTGGAAGTTGCAGACAATAGCGGTGCAAGGCGAGTTCAGTGCATTAAAGTACTGGGTGGTTCTCATCGTCGTTATGCATCAGTTGGCGACATTATTAAAGTAACGGTTAAAGAAGCCATTCCTCGTGGTCGTGTTAAAAAAGGCGACGTGATGAATGCAGTAGTTGTACGCACCAAAAAAGGCGTTCGTCGTCCAGATGGTTCTGTGTTACGTTTTGATGACAATGCTGCGGTATTGTTGAACCAAAACAAGGCGCCGATTGCAACTCGTATTTTTGGACCGGTAACTCGTGAACTACGTGGTGATCAGTTTATGAAAATTGTATCACTAGCACCAGAAGTATTGTGAGGTAATCCATGTCAAAATTACGTAAAGGCGATACAGTTATCGTGATTGCTGGGAAAGACAAAGGCAAGCAAGGTACTGTACAAGCTGTAAAAAACGATCGTATTAAAGTTGAAGGCATTAATATTGTCACCAAACATCAGAAGCCAAATCAGGCGACTGGCGTTGAAGGTGGCATTCTTAAGCAAGAAGCTTTTCTGCATATCTCAAATGTCGCAATCTTAAATGCGCAAACCCAAAAAGCAGACCGTATTACTTATCAGTTTGGCGAAGACGGCAAGAAACAACGCGTCTATCGTTCAAACGGTGAAGTAGTGGCGACTGCGTAAGACACTAAGGGTGTAATGGTAATGGCAAGATTAAAATCTTTATATAACGATAAATTAAAGCAGCAAATCAAAGAAGATCTTGGTTTGGACAATGTGATGCAAGTGCCTAAAATCACTAAAATCACACTTAACATGGGTGTAGGCGGCGCGTCTCAAGACAAAAAATTGCTTGAAGGTGCTGTAGCTGACATGACCGCTATTGCTGGTCAAAAACCTGTTGTCACCAAAGCGCGTAAATCAGTTGCTGGCTTTAAGATTCGTGAAGAATGGCCAATTGGCTGTAAAGTAACGCTACGCGGTGAGCAAATGTACGAATTTTTAGATCGTCTCGTTGCCATTGCAATTCCTCGTATTCGTGATTTCCGCGGTTTTTCACCTAAAGCCTTTGACGGACGTGGTAACTACTCATTGGGTATCAAAGAACAGATCGTATTCCCAGAAGTAGATTTTGACAAGATTGACCGTATCCGTGGTATGGATGTGACAATCACCACGTCAGCTCAATCTGATGAAGAAGGTCGTGCGTTACTTAAAGCATTCGGCTTCCCATTTAAATAAGGTAAAGACGTTATGGCAAAGAAGAGCATGATTAACCGCGAATTAAAGCGCGAAAAAATGGTTGCTAAATATGCTGAAAAGCGTATCAAGCTAAAAGAAACTATCAGTGATATCAACGCATCAGACGAAGAGCGTATGGACGCGATGTTAGAGCTACAAGCTCTTCCACGCAACTCATCACCAGTACGTCTGCGTAATCGTTGTGCTATCACCGGTCGTCCTCACGGTTACTTCCGCAAGTTTGGCTTATCACGCAATATGCTGCGTGAGCGTGTCATGCAAGGCGATGTGCCTGGTGTTCGTAAAGCAAGCTGGTAAGGAGTAACTATATGAGTATGCAAGATACCGTTGGGGATATGCTAACCCGTATCCGTAACGCACAAATGGCTAACAAAGTATCGGTAGCAATGCCGAGCTCTAAATTACGTAAATCAATTGCTGATTTGCTAGTTAGTGAAGGTTATGTGGCGAGCGCTGTTGTTACTGAAGAAGAAAACAACAAAGCAACCCTTACTATTGAATTAAAATATTTCGAAGGCCGTGCGGTTATCGAAACTATTCAACGTTATAGCCGCCCTGGTCTACGCCAGTTCCGCGGTAAAGACGAAATCCCTACTGTTAAGCAAGGTATGGGTGTTGCTATCGTATCTACAAGCCAAGGTATCATGAGTGATCGTGCTGCACGCGCTGCTGGTATCGGTGGTGAAATCGTTGCATTTGTAGCGTAAGCTATACGACGATGAAGTCTATTTGATGGTGGTTAGGCTTCTATCGATTGAGTAATGTTAAATTATTTCAAATTGATAGGTGTCTAACACAGTCAACTATGCTAAACTAACACGCTTTTTAGCCTGTTAGTTTTTTCGCTAATATAAAGAAGTTAAATTTTTTAAGGAATATTCCTATGTCTCGTGTGGCTAAAGCCCCAGTAACGCTGCCAAATGGCGTAAGCGTTACTTTGAACGATCGGCAGGTCGAAGTTAAAGGCAAGAACGGTACTATGTCTTTACACCTGCATGAATTGGTCGAGCTGAAACAGGAAGATGATGCTATCATTTTCTCACCTGCAGTCGATTCAAAAGAAGCTATGATGCACACTGGCACCATGCGCGCTCTTGTTAACAACTATGTTACTGGCGTAAATGAAGGCTTTGAAAAGCGTCTTCAATTGATTGGTGTTGGTTATCGCGCACAAGTTGCTGGTAACAAAGTAACCTTGAACGTTGGCTACTCTCATCCAGTAGAGTACACACTACCTGAAGGTGTATCGGCTGAAACCCCAACGCAAACTGAAATTGTTTTGAAATCAAACAATAAACAGCAGCTTGGTCAAGCAGCGGCTAATATCCGTGGTTTCCGCCCACCTGAGCCTTATAAAGGTAAAGGTATTCGTTATAGTGACGAGCATGTGATTCGCAAAGAAGCTAAGAAAAAATAAGGTGAGTTGAAATGTTTGATAAAAAAGCAGCTCGTCTGCGTCGAGCTAAGAAAACACGCGCACATATCCGTTTCTTAGGCGTTCATCGCTTAACGGTTAACCGCACGTCAAAACATATTTATGCCCAGATTATCTCTCCAAATGGTGGTGAAGTGATTGCTCAGGCATCTACCTTAGACAGCAGCTTGCGTTCAGGCGCGACTGGTAACGCTGATTCAGCAACGTCTGTAGGCCAAATGATCGCAGAACGTGCAAAAGCAGCTGGCATTACTAAAGTTGCCTTTGACCGTAGTGGTTTCAAATATCATGGTCGAGTTAAAGCTTTAGCAGAAGCTGCTCGCGAAAACGGATTGGAGTTTTAATCATGGCTAGAAATGATAAAAATGATAAAAATGAACAGACTGACGGTCTAGTAGAACGCTTAGTTACCGTTGATCGCGTTGCAAAAGTTGTTAAAGGTGGTCGTATTTTCTCTTTCACTGCGTTGACTGTAGTGGGTGACGGTAATGGTCGTGTTGGTTTTGGTCGTGGTAAAGCGCGTGAAGTGCCTGCTGCTATCCAAAAAGCACTAGAAGCTGCCAAACGTAATATGATTACTGTTGAGCTAAATGATGCAACTTTGTATCATCCGATCAAAGCAAGTCATGGTGCTAGTAAAGTCTACATGCAGCCTGCATCTGAAGGTACTGGCGTAATCGCTGGTGGCGCAATGCGTGCTGTGTTAGAAGTTGCTGGTGTCAAAGATGTTTTGACTAAATGTTATGGTTCTACCAATACTGCTAACGTTGTTCGTGCAACGTTTAACGGTTTACGTGATATGTCAACTCCAGAGAAGATGGCAGCTAAACGTGGTAAATCTGTAGACGAAATCTTGGGTTAACTTAGACTAGGTGAGTTACGATGAAAAAAATGAAAGTCACTCAATTTAAATCGGGTGCCCATCGCCTAAAGAGCCACAAAGCGAGCTTGAAAGGATTGGGTTTACGCCGCATTAATCACACTGTTGTAGTAGAAGATACTCCTTCAACACGTGGTATGGTTAATCGCGTTAACTACATGGTAAAAGTGGAGGAAGCGTAATGGGTCTTAGATTAAATGAATTATCACCAGGTGTTGGCGCAAAGAAAACTGCCCAACGTCGTGGTCGTGGTATCGGTTCAGGTCTTGGTAAGACTGGTGGTCGTGGTGTAAAAGGTCAGAAATCTCGTTCAGGTTCTAGCGTTCGCTCAGGATTTGAAGGTGGTCAAATGCCTTTATATCGTCGTCTACCAAAATTTGGTTTTACCAGTAAACTGGCTATGAAGACTGCTGAAGTACGTCTTTCTGAACTGAATAAAATTGAAGGCGATGTAGTTAGCCTTGAAACACTTAAAGCTGCTAACCTTATCCGTCACGATATGAAACGTGCTCGTGTAATGCTATCAGGTGAAGTCACTAAAGCTTATACTTTCAAAGGTATCAAAGTGACTAAGGGTGCTAAGCAAGCAATCGAAGCTGCTGGTGGTAGCATCGAGGAGTAGTAACGTGTCAAAGCAATCAATGTCATCGGCTGGTATACCGCTTAATCCATTCGCATTTATACGTAAGTATGATGAGCTATGGTCGCGTTTATTATTCTTAATCGGCGCATTGATTGTTTATCGTTTAGGGTCGCACATTCCAGTCCCGGGTATTAATCCGGTTAATCTGGCTGATCTGTTTTCGCGCAACGAGAATACCATTTTGAGCATGTTCAACATGTTCTCAGGTGGTGCGCTAGAGCGTATGTCTATTATGGCGCTTGGCATTATGCCATATATCTCAGCATCGATTATCGTACAGATGATGTCTGCGGTATTGCCATCGCTCGAAGCTCTCAAAAAAGAGGGTGAAGCGGGACGACGCAAGCTGAACAAGTATACCCGTCAAGGAACGCTTGCTTTAGCCCTAGTACAGTCATTAGGAATGTGTGCTGGCTTAATCAGCCAAAATCTTACCTTATCATCTGGTCTGACTTTCTATATTCCAGCCGTTACTTCATTGGTAGCGGGCGCAATGTTCTTGATGTGGCTTGGTGAGCAGATTACAGAACGCGGCGTTGGTAATGGTATATCAATGCTCATTTTTGCGAGTATTGTTGCTGGTACGCCAGGTATGATTTCGCAATCTATCGAACAGGTCAATCAAGGTCAGATGAACTTGATTGTACTATTTATTTTTGTACTGCTAGGTATCGCGGTCACTGCTGGTATCGTTTATATTGAACGTGCTCAGCGCCGTGTTCCTGTTAACTATGCACAAAAACAGCAACAAGGTCGCAAAATTTATGCTCAGCAGCAGTCACATTTGCCGCTAAAGCTAAATATGGCAGGGGTTATCCCAGCTATTTTTGCCAGTTCTTTGTTATTGTTTCCAGCGAGTTTAGGGCAGTGGGTCGGTCAATCGACTGATCCTACCTTTGTACAGAAAATACTTCAAAATATGGCATTGGTGTTGTCTCCAGGACAGCCGCTATATTTAGTACTGTTTGGCGCAATGATTATCTTCTTCTGTTATTTTTATACGGCATTGGTATTTAGTCCGCGTGAAGTAGCAGAGAACCTTAAACGTAGTGGTGCGTATATCCCAGGTATTCGCCCCGGACAACAAACTCAGCGTTACCTCGATCATGTATTAAACCGACTGACCTTTATTGGCGCGATGTATATGACGGTTATTTGTTTAATGCCAATGGTCGTCCAGTCATCGTTTGGTGTGCCGTTTCAACTCGGTGGTACGTCTTTACTGATTATGGTGGTTGTGGTAATGGACTTCATTTCGCAGATTCAAGCGCATTTGATGACCCATCAATATCATGATCAGACGTTAATTCAATCGCCCACTCAACCTTAAATGAGCGGTACGATATTTCAAGGAGCATGCTATGAAAGTTCAAGCATCAGTTAAAAAGATTTGTGGTAGCTGTAAAGTTGTGCGCCGTAAAGGCCGTGTACATATTATCTGTACAGCAGAACCGCGCCACAAGCAACGTCAAGGTTAATATTTGATAGCATAAGTTTTTTAACTTTTGTTACTAAATAAATTAATACTTGAAAAATAACGGCGGATGGGATATTATCCGCCACTTGCCGTGTTTATGCAGAATGTTTTATAATGTTTTCGATCAATAGGCTTTTAACTAAGTCGAAAGAACGACTATCGTTATAAAGAATCTAGTATTAACAGCAACAAATCTGAAGAATAATGCCTTATTGATAAATAACGCTTATTTTTCTTTAATGGAGAGAAATCAATGGCTCGTATTGCCGGCGTAAACATTCCGGATAATAAGCATGCTGTTATTTCACTAACTTACATCTTTGGTATCGGTCGTACCACTGCTCAGAAAATCTTAGAAGCAGTTGGCATTGCCCCTACTACTAAAGTTAGTCAGTTAGATGATACACAGTTGGATGCTATCCGTGCACAAGTTGCAAATTACATGACTGAAGGTGACCTTCGTCGTGAAGTTTCAATGAATATTAAGCGTTTAGTTGATCTTGGTTGTTACCGTGGCATCCGCCATCGTCGTAACCTACCAGTTAGAGGTCAGAACACCAAGAACAACGCTCGTACTCGCAAGGGTCCGACACGTCCTCTCAAAAGATAATTAACTTAGGAAGCTAAAAGATGGCAAAAGACACTCGTAGTCGCAAAAAGGTGACTCGTCGTTCAGTATCGGAGGGCATTGCCCATATCCATGCGTCTTTTAATAACACCATTGTTACGATTACCGATCGTCAAGGTAATGCATTGGCTTGGGCCACTTCAGGTGGACAAGGCTTCCGTGGTTCACGTAAATCTACACCATTTGCAGCTCAGGTTGCAGCTGAAGTTGCTGGTAAAGCGGCTCAAGAATATGGTGTTAAGAATATCGACGTTTTGGTCAAAGGACCAGGACCGGGTCGTGAGTCTGCGGTAAGAGCACTAGGTGCATTGGGTTATAAAGTTAACAGCATCTCTGATGTAACCCCAATCCCACACAATGGTTGCCGTGCGCCGAAAAAGCGCCGCGTCTAATATTAAAGACGAAGCTTTTTATCCCAAAAGCTTATAGGAGACATAACAATGGCCCGTTATATTGGACCAAAACTTAAATTATCACGTCGTGAAGGCACTGACTTAGGTCTTAAGTCTGGCGTTAAACCATATGACGTAAAAACGAAAAAAGCTGGTCGTCCACCAGGTCAACACGGTGTAAGCCGTAACAAGACCTCAGAATATGCTCTACAGTTGCGTGAAAAGCAAAAAGTTAAGCGTATCTATGGTGTACTAGAGCGTCAGTTCGCTAATTACTATAAAGAAGCTGCTCGTAAGCGCGGTGCTACTGGTGAAAACTTGTTAGCTATGCTTGAGAGCCGTCTAGACAACGTGGTATATCGCATGGGCTTTGGCTCAACTCGCGCTGAAGCACGTCAGCTAGTCAGTCATCGTACTGTTATGGTAAAAAAAGCTGGTCGTGATGAGTTTGTTCGTGTGAACATTCCATCAATTCAGCTTCAAGATGGTGATGTCATCGCTATCCAAGAGAAGTCTCGCGAACAGCTACGTATCAAAAACGCTATCGAACTAGCGACCCAACGTGGTATTCCAGAATGGCTTGATGTTGATCATAGCAAACTACAAGGCACGTTCAAAAAAGCGCCTGATCGTATTGATCTACCTGCTGAAATCAACGAAAGCTTGATCGTTGAGCTATACTCTAAGTAATAACGTCATGCTCAATGTTATGAAAATGGCATTGAGCAATTAACGTTAATTAAACCAGTTTAATAAATCGAGGTGACATCATGACGCTAAATGCAACTGAGTTTCTAACGCCGAACGCCATTAATGTGGATACGGTTAACGAAACGATTGCGAAAGTCACGCTCGAACCGTTAGAACGCGGCTTTGGGCATACCCTAGGTAATGCTCTGCGTCGCATCTTGTTATCTTCATTACCTGGTGCTGCAGTCATTGAAGCTGAGATTGATGGTGTTGACCATGAATATTCAACGCTTGAAGGACTACAAGAAGACGTACTTGACCTGCTTTTGAATCTAAAAGGCTTGGCAATTACACTTCATGACCAAAATGAAGTATTTTTGACCTTGGATAAACAAGGTCCAGGCACTATCACTGCTGCAGACATCGCGTTACCGCACAATGTTGACATCATCAATCCAGAATTGGTCTTGGGTACATTGAGCGACCGTGGTCATCTTAAGATGCGTTTGCGTGTAGTGATGGGTCGTGGATATGAGCCAGCAAACCAGCGCCGTGAAGATGGTGATACCAGAGCAATTGGACGTTTAAAGCTTGATGCAAGTTTTAGTCCTGTGCTTCGTGTTGCTTATCAGGTTGAGAACGCTCGCGTTGAGCAGCGTACTGATCTTGATCGTCTTATCGTTGAGCTTGAAACTAATGGCACTATAGATCCAGAAGAAGCAATTCGTAAAGCAGCAACTATTTTACAGCAACAGATTTCAATCTTTGTTGACCTAGAAGCTGAAGAAGCGCCTGAGCCTGTGAAAGAAAAAGAAGAGGTTGATCCGGTGCTATTACGCCCTGTGGACGATCTTGAACTAACGGTTCGCTCAGCCAACTGCTTGAAAGCTGAAAACATTTACTATATCGGTGATTTGGTACAGCGTTCAGAGACTGAACTTCTAAAAACCCCAAATCTTGGTAAGAAATCATTAACAGAAATCAAAGACGTACTAGCGTCTAAAGATTTAGAGCTCGGTATGCGCCTAGATAACTGGCCACCAGCTGATTTACGTGTTGATGATCGCTTTTCTTATCGTAGCCGTTAAACTTTAAGGATTTTTGACTATGCGCCATCGTAAGAGTGGAGTCAAGCTGGGTCGTACCGGCAGTCATCGTAAGGCAATGTTTCAGAACATGACCAACTCATTATTTGAGCATGAACTGATTAAAACAACTTTACCAAAAGCTAAAGAACTACGTCGCGTTGCCGAGCCATTGATCACTATGGCTAAAGAAGACAGCGTTGCTAACCGTCGTTTAGCATTCAGCCGTATGCGTAGCAAAGCTATGGTAGGCAAATTATTTGGCACGTTAGGTCCTCGTTATCAGACGCGTCCAGGTGGTTATTTGCGTATCGTAAAATGTGGTTACCGTGATGGTGACAATGCGCCAATGGCTTATGTAGAATTGGTTGATCGCGACTAGTTTTGCATTAAAGACCTATTTCATAAAAAAAGCTCCAATTGAATTGGAGCTTTTTTTTTGTGCTTAAATTTAGTTAATTATATTGCTATCTGATCACAGTAGTAATGAATCGACATCAGCAGCACCTTGCCTAATGACTTCAGGGCGGCTACTAGTCATATCCACAATGGTGGTGAGCTTGGTCGTTTTTATACCTGCATTGATGAGTCCGTCGATTTGATTACCTAATAAGTCTTCAATCTCAAATGGATCGTCTAATATATCATCTCGATTAGGGAGAATTAACGAGCTGGTCAGGATAGGTTCATCCATTGCTTCTAATAGTGCTTGAGCAATAGGATTGCTTGGTACACGGATACCAATGGTTTTTTTCTTAGGATGTGCCAGTTTTTTGGGTACATCTTTTGTCGCATTGAGGATGAAAGTGATAGGGGCAGGGGTGTGTGCTTTCAGCTGCTTAAATTGCACGTTATCCACGGTTGCATAGTTGGCAATTTCGCTTAGGTCACGGCACAACAGTGTAAATTGATGCTTATCGTCAAGCTCACGAATTTGCTTGAGCTTAGTCAAAGCGTCTTTTGCACCTAGTCGACAACCAAAAGCATAACTGGTATCGGTTGGGTAAATGATTAACTGGTCTTTGCGTAGTAGGTCAGCGGCTTGTTCAATGAGACGTGGCTGAGGATTATCGGGATGAATATAGAAAACTTCCATAATGGTTCCTTATTTTATAATTATTGGTTTTTAATTGAGACAATTTTTTCATTAATTAGATGTAGTTCAATCATTAGACATATTAAAAAAGTTATTTTAAAAATTAAGCAAATCTGTATTTTTAGCATACTACTTTAGTTATCAGTATAGCTTAAAGCAAATATAAGTTTAGTGGCAAGGCGTTACCAACCGTAGAAAATCGTTAATAAGTAGGAACACTTAGTAATTTGAATTAAGCGTTGATTTCAGATGAAGGAGTACAAACGCTAATTAAAGCAGTCAGTAAAGTCTTAGCGTCACGCGGCAGAGTATAAGGTTTGGCTATATAGCTTTCTACTTGCTGATAGACATCACTAGCAAAGGTACTACTACTAGTGTCGAAGTCGGCAAACAAATTATCTTGTGAGACTTGGAAGTTTCGACCACACGCTAAGGTGAATAAACATTCTAATGCCTGTGGTTTGATCTCTACGCGCTCAAATGCTTGCTGCTGAGCTTCTGTCCGACCGTCTGGGGCATACCAGTAGCCAAAGTCAGGTAATTGTCTACGAGCGTCACCAGCCAGGCACCAATGACTTAGCTCGTGCAGGGCACTGGCAAAAAATCCATGAGCGAATTCAATTCTGGCAGGCTCATTGTCTTGAGCAGGGAAATACTCTGGCTCACCCTCACTACGAACCAATATCACTTGCTGGTTAGTAAATAAAGTATTAAATAGCTGTATGAGCCAATCAGTGGCTAATCGTTCGCTATCAATTATCAATCCTGCTGAGTAAGTATTGTCAGGCTGAGTAGTAGATAACTTTTGCCACTGACTTCTCCATTCTCTTAAATACTCATCTTCATCGAGGCACAGTCTATTGCTAAGAGCATTTTCAGTATGACGATCTAGTTGAGTAAGATATTGCAGCAACGAATTTGCTGTAGCAGGAGAAAGTAAATCAGAAAAATTAATTTTATTATCAGGTAGATTCATAGAGAAGACATTGACTTAATAAATATTAAAGACAAAAAATTTTAGGTAAAAAAGTAAGTAGTAAAAAAGCTTGAACATATTTGCTATCAAAAAATCTTAACATACTAGCGCTAGCAGAATATGGCACTTTCCGCTAGTATGGCAGGCAATATTATACACTGTTTTTATGAATGAGGCCGCGCATGTCAAGCACTCCAGAAACTAAACCGTCAGCACCTTACGCTGACAATAAAAAAGCGCCTGTATCTACTAGCATGCCTGAGCACATTTCTTTGGACAAATGGGCAGACACGGGTTTTGAGTGGTCAGGAGAAGTCGATCCAAACTCTTTTGAACGTCTTGCCACGACGTTGAGCGCCGAGCATGATCAGTCAAACACTCAGTTAAACGCTGAACTCTATCGCCGTAATAATGTTTTGCATTTGGCATTTACGTTGACAGGCGATATCTGGCTAACATGCCAACGCTGTTTACAGCCCGTTGCCGTAGATTTATCTGATGATTATAATATTGCATTACTAGAGAATGATAGCCAAGTACGCTTGATTGATGAAGAGCAAGACTACTTGTTACTTGATGAAATCGTCACCGAACAGTCTCCCGAGCGTCTATTACCATTTAAAAAACTGGTAGAAGATGAGATCTTGCTCAAAACACCAATGGCGCCAAAGCACGATGATTGTGAGATGTCAGTTGAGCAGTTTGGCGAGATACCAGAAGAAGAAGAGAATGAAAATCCATTCGCTGCTTTAGCCTCCTTAAAAGGTAAGCTATAAGAGCCAGATTTATTTATTCAAGTATTTGAGAAGCCTTTTATCTGCTTTGTACAGAAGAGTGCAAGGCAGGGCTTTATTAATCTAATAAACATGCGTATAATGTCCGGTTTATTGCATTCGAGCAACCTGTTGCGTGCTGATAGAAGCTGACTAGGTAAATTTTTTATAAATTTCAGACATAGTTAGCGCTTTATGTAAGTAACAATCTATTTAACTAATGATGCTTCAGACTTAGGTTGTTGTGATTATATAGCCTCTGTCAGTATCGACTAAAGCTGAATTTCAAGCTTATCCCTTTTAAGTATAGGAGCTATATCATGGCTGTTCAAAAAAGTCGTAAAAGCCGTTCTCGTCGTGACATGCGCCGTTCACATCACCGTATGGAAATTGCTGAACTAAGCGTAGATGCTACTACTGGTGAAAAACATCGTCGTCATCACATGACTAAAGATGGTTTCTACCGTGGTCGTCAGCTATTCAAAGTTAGTCAAGATGCCTAAGACATTGGCCCTATGATAGCTAGGTAAAATAGTGACAGTACTGGTGACTGTTGTTGTATTTACCTGGCTATCATTAGTCAATAAGCTTTGAGCTAAAAAAAGCCAAGTTATTTCGCTATCATATATTATGTGGCTGGATAACTTGGCTTTTTGTTATTTATGACTAAACTTATTGCTTAGATGACTTTTTATTTTTAGCAGATAGAAACGCGTACTCAATCGTTAGTGCTTTTGATTGGTACTGTGTTTTCCTATCGTTGTTTGGTCTGCATCCGCTATGATAATAGTGTGTGTCAGTGTATAGTTTACTGACAATCCGTTTTCTTAGATAAATAATTGAACTAGCGGCTTTGTATCACATCTAATAATATAATACACCCCATTGTTTTAGGGATATTTCTAATCAGATAAGGGATATTGGTTATGGCTTCTGTACCCGATATGGTAAAAAAGCAACCCGCTCGTATCGCGGTCATTTTTCCTGGACAAGGATCTCAAGCAGTCGCGATGACGAGTGAGCTTGCTGAAATCTACCCAGAGATACGCGATACATTTACCGAAGCGAGTGAGGCGCTTGGTGAGGATTTGTGGGCAATCTGTCAGGATGAAGAAAAACTCAATCAAACCGAGTATACTCAGCCAGCGCTACTGACAGCTAGCATTGCCATTTGGCGTGTCTTACAACAAGAAATAGAAGAGACGCCTTGCTATTTAGCTGGTCACTCTCTGGGCGAGTACAGCGCCCTGTGTGCTGCCAATGTGATATCGCTTGGTAATGCCGTCACCCTAGTGCATAAACGAGGTCAGTTGATGCAAGAGGCCGTTGTAGGTGTCGATACTGCTATGGCTGCCGTGTTAGGACTAGAAGACAACCGAGTCGAAAATCTGTGTGAGCAAGCAACAGAGCATGTCGAGGGTGCCATTGTTGGCGCTGCTAACTTCAACAGCCCAGGACAGGTAGTGATCTCGGGTAACGCTGCTGGCGTTAACGCTGTCATCGACAAAGTCAAAAATACGGGCAAAAAATCTGTGCCCTTAAAAGTGAGTGTGCCATCTCATTGTGCATTAATGGAGCCTGCAAGTAATGCCTTAGCTGAGATATTAGCAGGTATTCAATTTGATCAAGCGGCCATTCCTGTGATTCAAAATCGCTATGCGCGTGTTGAAACCAGTGCAGTAGGTATCAAACAAGCATTGACTGAACAGCTGAGTGAGCCAGTACTGTGGTCAAAAACCATGCAGGAACTGGCCGATAAGCAAATTAATCTATTAATCGAATGTGGCAGTGGCAACGTATTAAGCAATTTAGCTAAGCGTCAAGCGCAGCCAATCGCAAGCTATCCTACAGACAAGCCTGCCCGTCTAGAGAAATTATTAGAGGTGTTATCATGAGCCGTACGATTACATTAGTAACTGGCGCGAGTCGCGGTATCGGAAAGGCAGTTGCCAAACGCTTTGCTAAAGAAGGACATTTTGTCATTGGAACAGCAACCACTGAAAAAGGTGCTGAACTTATTGATGACTATCTTCATGATAGTGGTGGTATCGGTCGCGTCTTAGACGTACGTGATACTACTCAAATTGATAAATTGTTCGAAGAAATCGAAAGCGTCTATGGAGCGGTACAAGTATTGGTCAACAATGCAGGTATCACGCAAGACGGTCTGCTAATGCGTATGAAAGACGATGACTGGTCAAATGTCATCGATACGAATTTGACCTCAGTTTACCGCATGAGCAAACGCGCAGTACGCGGTATGATGAAAGCGCGCCGTGGTCGTATTATTAATATCACCTCTGTTGTTGCTCAAATGGGTAATGCAGGTCAATCTAACTATGCCGCGACTAAAGCTGGTGTAGAAGGTTTCAGTCGTACGCTTGCACGTGAAATCGGTTCACGCCAAGTGACTATCAATTGCGTGGCACCAGGTTTAATCGAGACTGATATGACAGATGAGCTCGACGAGCGCCTATTGAATTCTATGCTAGATGCCGTTCCTATCAGCCGTCTTGGTCAACCAGAAGACATCGCAGCAGCAGTACATTTCTTAGCCAGTGATGAAGCCAGCTATATCACCGGCGCGGTCATTCCGGTCAATGGTGGCATGTATATGTAGGCGTTACATAGTTATAATAAAAAACTGTGTGAACGAGTGTAAACTATAATAAAGGGTGTTATAATAACGAATACTTTTGATTCAAAGCCCTGTATTATAGCAGGGCTTTATTAGACAGACTTTGTAACAAGTCATAGAGTACTCAGACAGCATTGCTAGTCTGGCAAACACATTTTATATACCATGCTATAGAGCTTAAATGAGGCGCTATAGCAGTTTATTAAAAATAATAGATGATAACGGAGTGATCTATATGAGTAATGATATCGAGCTAAGAGTAAAATCAGCAGTAGCAGAGCAACTAGGTATGAACGTTGAAGACATCAATAACGATGCTTCATTCATGGAAGACCTAGGTGCGGACTCGTTGGACTTAGTTGAATTGGTGATGTCTTTTGAAAGTGATTTTGGTATCACTATTCCTGACGAAGACTCTGCAGAATTGACTACTGTTCAAAAAGCAATTGATTACGTACAAGCCCAGCTATAATTTGCCATTTGTTTAGCAAATTTTATAATGCCGCTTATCTTAATAGATAGGCGGTTTTTTTATGAGGGTGATTTAATTGATCGGTTGCATTAACATAAGCTACGTCAATTAACATTACTCAACATACTCTTACTATTCACGTTTGGTTCGTTTGTCTATACTCATCATGGTAGACAGTACAAAGCACGGTGATGTTCAATAACACACCACCGAAAATAAATATGAATAATAAATAACAATATTTCAAGGAGCAGTTATATGGGTATGTTCAGTTTTGCAAAAGATATTGGCGATAAAATCTTTAATCGTGATGACGAGAAACACGATGCCAAATCAGAGACCAAGGCAGATGCCAATACACCGGTAAAAAGTAGCGAGCCTTCAGCTCAATCCGTTGCTAATATTTTGTTACGCCGTATACAACAACAGAATCTAAATATCAGTAATTTAAAAATCAAATATAACGGCTCTACAGATACAGCAGAAATCAGCGGTAACGCGAAAACTCAAGCTGATCGCGAAAAAGCAATTATTGCTATTGGTAACGTACAAAATGTTGCTAAGGTCATTGATAATATCGATATCGAAGAAGATGCACCTGAGTCAACGATGTATACGGTAAAATCTGGCGATAGCTTATCTAAGATTGCTAAAGATGTTTACGGTGAGTCTGGCGATTATATGAAAATATTTGAAGCCAATAAGCCAATGCTATCTGATCCAGATAAAATCTATCCAGGTCAAGTGTTACGCATTCCTAAGCCATAACAAATTGATGATATAAACAATAAATAATCTGTACAAAAAATCGATGATAAAAAAGCCTCTTTTATAAGAGGCTTTTTTATTATTTAAAATGATATAGCAATGGATATGAAGTTCTAATAGTGGCGAATACTTGAAGTATTTAGAACTGGTTGTTGTCTTTCAGCTTTTTTTGCTGCTCATCCAAGGCCCACTCGATATGTTCGTCGAGCATAGCACTATACATGGTGAGCTTAGACTTTAACTGCTCAACCACATCCAAACTGGCATTGGCATTGCCAAGACCAATCGCGATATTACGTAAAAAATTGATATAGCCTGTGCGTCTGAGCGGGCTTCCTTGTGTGTTGTTCAAAAAATCCGCTTCTTGCCATTGCCATAATTCAAGCAAACTGCTGTTATCGAGACCATGCCTTGGTGCGAAGTCCTCAACGGTAGTCAGATTGGCATAACGATTCCATGGACAGATCAGCTGACAGTCATCGCAGCCAAACACCCGATTGCCAATCGCGCGTCGATACTTGGTATCAATAATACCATCGTGTTCAATCGTCAAATAAGAGATACAGGCAGAAGCATTGAGCTCATAAGGCGCTACAATCGCTTGGGTAGGGCATACATCAATGCAAGCGCTACAACTGCCACAATGCTCTTTAACAGGCTGGTCATCGGGCAGCTCTAAGCTTAAAAACAGCTCACCTAGCACAAAAAATGAGCCAGCTTGTTTGTTGATTAATAACGTATGCTTACCTGTCCAGCCCAGACCAGCAGCATCGGCAATAGGCCGCTCAAAGATAGGCGCAGAATCACTAAAGGGTCTAAAAACAAACTCTTTATCTGAACCAATATCGAGATGTTGCCATTCAGGAAGCATGGCCTCGATATTCAGAGCCAATTGCTTTAAACGGCTACGCATTGTCTTATGATAATCACGACCTCTTGCATAACGCGCAATGATGCCTTGGTTGGGATGGTCGTTGTCTGTGACAGCACGCGGTGTTGGGGCTTTGGTTAGGTAGTCCATCCTTACACTAATAATGGTCTTTGCGCCATCCACTAACTGCTCGGGATGAGCGCGCAGATGATGGTTGTTGTGCATGAACTGCAATTGACCCTCATAGCCTTTATCCAGCCACTTCTGTAGCTGTTCGATTTGCTTAGTAAACAGTGGATGATGGACAGATAAAAACCCACAGTCAGCAAATCCTAATGTTTGCGCTTGCGTTTTGATCCATTGTTTAATATCTGCTGTTGTTGCAAAGACTGTTGAGTTACTAACGGCAATCTTGTTTTTATCGGTAGGCATATAGATAGAGGCTTATTGGCTGTCTGCTTGTTTGGGTTGATCAGATTATTCGCATCTCACAATCAGTAATCATATGAATAGTGTTTATGATAAGCCAGTGAGCGATAAGCGCAAGTAGAAAAGAAAATAAACTCACATTCATATTGATACATAAGTAGACATGAGCTTTTGCTAAGCTGATACCAAAGTTTAGAAACTAGACTTTCAACACTATAAAAATATCAGAAAAATATGGCCGAGGATAATAAATGAAAAATTTTACCAATTTATCACCTATAAAAAATACAAAACCTATTGCGCTTTATAGTAGTGAGCAAATTTATGCCATGGAGCAAGCGTGGTTTGCTCAAGGATATGATAGTTTTGGCTTAATGCAGCAAGCAGCTTGGCAAATGGCACAGCAGATAGAATTGCTTTATGAACAAAAATGTCTCAATGCTAATCATTCTGCTAATACCAACGTTTATCATCGTACGGAGCGTTTGCGCCGAGTAAGTGTCTGGGTAGGTAAGGGTAATAATGGCGGGGACGGTTGGCTCATTGCTCACTATCTGCAACAAGCTGGCTGGCAAGTAGAGGTCATTGCTGTTGGTTTTGATAAAAACGATTTCGTTATTGATGATAAATCAGTCACTTCTAACAGCAAAGACAGCGACAGTAGCAATATAACTGACGCAACAAAGGCTCTTCAAATAGCGCTATCTGCCAACTGTCATTACCAACGTTTTGAAGAAATTGTTGATCAAGATAGTGCAAAAGAGAAGGTTTTGCCAGCTGACGTTTATGTTGACGCACTGTTTGGGATTGGGCTAGATCGTGCACCAGAAGGTATTTATAAAGAGGCTATTAGCGCTTTTAATCGTACTACTCAGCAACAAAACGCACTAGCAGTCGCCGTCGATATTCCAAGCGGATTGGTGGCTTCTACTGGTGCGGTATTTGATCGTATAGCAGTACAAGCTGATGTCACCTTATGCCTGATTGCGCGCAAATTTGGTTTGCACACCAAAGATGGTACGGATTATAGCGGAGACATAATCGATATACCGTTAATACCTTATCAAACAGCTAGACCTCACAAAATATCTGATAAAAATGCCAAGCAAAATACTATTGAAGCATTTGAACCTGTTGCCATACTACGGACGGCTGCACAGAGTATGAAGCCGCGCCGCCGAAACAGTTACAAAGGTAGCTACGGTCATGCGCTAATCATTGGTGGAAATCGCGTTGATGGCTCTCAAGGGATGGGCGGTGCTGCGATACTGTCTGCCTCAAGCACCATGGCAACTGGCGCTGGTAAAATAACCGTTGCCTGTCATGAGGCTTTTCATGGTGCATTATTAACGTCACTGCCAGATGCGATGACAATTAATTTGCATGATGCAGATGGGTTAAAGGCACTGATTGAACACGCCAGTGTTGTCGCTATTGGCATGGGATTGGGCCGTGACGAAAAAGCAAAGGCGCTGTTTATCGACTACATACAGACTGCGATCGCTCATGAAAAATCAATAGTGATCGATGCAGATGGTCTTTATCATTTGGCCTCGCTGCAAGTGGATAGCCATGAACTGGTAACAGAGCTTCGCGAACATAGCATCAATCATCGAGTTTGCTTGACACCGCATAGCGGCGAAGCGGCTAGATTGCTCGATCAAAAAATAAGCGAGGTAGAAAGTGATAGATTGCGAGCCATAAAACAATGCGCTGCAGTTTATGGTGGTGACTGGGTATTAAAGGGAGCAGGGTCGCTAGTTTTGGAGCAAAAATCAGGACGAGCGCGAGTATATGTATGTGATGCGGGCAATGCTGGTATGGCAACTGCTGGCATGGGCGATATTCTATCTGGAGTGATTGCTGGATTATTAGCACAACAAGACTTAGCAGCAGAGTCGTACAGTTTACCTCAGGCGGTACTTATACATGGATTTGCAGGAGATGTATTGGTCAACCAAAATAGTGATTGTCATAGTGAAAACAGACTTATGATTGGACAACGAGGGCTGCAAGCGCAAGATATGCCAGCAGCCATTCGCCATGTTATGCAACTAGTGATGGTCGACTAACCCTCACTATTGGGTCGACTAGGTTGTAGAGCCACTACAATACTGGTCGATCGCCTGCTGTACACGCTCACGTTTTAGCTCAATCTCACGGCCATCTAGATATTGACGTTTGCCATTTGCATCCATCTCATAGATACGGCCGCCAACATTTAGATTCGTTAAATTGTTACGTAGCGATTGGCAGCGCTGAGCATTGGCTTGAGCTTCTTGCTCTTTGATACGTGCTTCAAGTGCGGCTACGCGCTGTTCTTCTGCCGTTTGAGTATTATTGCTTTGGCTGGGGTCTGTTTTGCCAGCCATTTGTCCGGCGTTATTTTGTCTACCGTCACTACGAAATTCAATCAACTCAACGTTTTTACCATTTTGCGGCGCGTGCTGACTATATTTAACTTCGCCATGTGCGCCAATGGATTTGTAAACTTGAATAGCCTGACTGGCATTCATGGACAGCATTAGCATACACGCAGTACTTGTTAGCAGTTTGGCAGCAGTCGCTATTTTAGATGCATATGCCATAACAGCAATCCTCTTGTTTTATAAAAGCAAATTTATATAAGGGTAAATATAACATTTGAGCACTTTATTGGCAGCACTAATGTATCGACTTCCGATTTTAGCAAATAATACTTATCAATGTATATTATTTAATAACTAATAGTTTGGGATGGGCTTTAGAAGTTTTTCTTGACAATAACAGACAAACAATCGAATATAATAGAAGTTGATTGGTCAGTGAGCGGCTTTTATGATATTGCCGTGACACTTGAGAATGAGAACTACGGGTTACTTATCGGTAGCTTACGCAGTTTTATTTCCTTTGTGATAATGATATAGCAGATATAGTAGCAGAACGATTACTATTGATAGCTAATCATCATCTCCGGACTTATCTGTCTACAATGACTAAGATAAACTTATTATTTGACATGTGCTAAATGTGATTCTAGCAGTTGTATGAAACACGATATAATATTAGGTATGATATTTTTTTAATGCCTTGTCATCAGTTCTACTGAGCTTGTGACACCGTATTTGGCTATAAAAGTCATTTCATCTATATCGATGCATCTGTATCAATGAATTTATTATCCGTACTTGCTTGCATGAATACTCAATAATAAGCTTCTTTATAGGTGCGCCCGCATCTTGTCACTGTATATCGATAAACATCCATCACAAAACTGACCTTAAATACATTGCTGTGTTTGAGTAATTTGCTGTCTTAAAAAACAACATTACTTAAATATGATAGGCAAATATTCTTGATATGGACAAGGATTAGCGATCATTTTATGAGTTTGGAAGTAATACCTATATGGGGTTATCTCTTGTCATAGAATACCGCAAATCCTCGCCGCAAAAAAAGGTGATGACAGTGACGCAAACCACGCAAAGTCCGAATATGACGGGACATACCCAAACGGGTAATGCCGCCAAAAATTTTGAAGAAAAGCAACAACGTCTTGCAGAAGGCAGCTCACAGCCTGTGATGCTATCGGGCGCTGAAATGCTGGTACAAGCGCTGACTGACGAAGGCGTCAAATATATCTTTGGTTATCCAGGCGGTGCCGTCCTGCACATCTATGATGCGCTATTTCAGCAAGAAGCCATTGAGCATATCTTGGTGCGTCATGAGCAGGCGGCAGGACACATGGCAGATGCTTATTCACGAGTCACTGGTGAGACGGGGGTTGTATTGGCAACCTCAGGGCCTGGTGCCACCAATACGGTTACTGCTATTGCGACCGCCTTTATGGATTCAGTACCGATGGTCGTGATTTCAGGTCAGGTGCCAAGTAGTCTAATCGGTGAAGACGCTTTCCAAGAAACGGATATGGTGGGGGTATCGCGTCCGATCGTTAAGCATAGTTTTCAGGTGCGCCATGCTAGCGAAATTCCGATGATTGTTAAAAAGGCATTTCACATTGCACAGTCTGGCCGACCAGGTCCTGTCGTTATTGATGTGCCAAAAGACATGACTGCTCCTAGTGAAAAGTTTGCCTATAAATATCCAGAAGAGGTATTTATACGCTCATACCAACCTTCGCTCAAAGGCCATAGTGGTCAGATCAAAAAAGCGGTCGAGACACTACTATCTGCCCAGCGTCCTGTCGTATATGCAGGTGGCGGCGTTATTTGGAGCAATGCTCATGAAGAGTTGACTGATTTGGCTCACCGTCTTAATTTACCAGTGACCAATACATTGATGGGTCTTGGTGCATTTCCTGGCTCTGATCGTCAGTTTCTAGGTATGCTTGGTATGCATGGTACTTATGAAGCCAATATGACTATGCATCATGCCGATGTTATTTTGGCAGTGGGTGCGCGTTTCGATGATCGCGTCACCAATAATGTCAAAAAATTCTGTCCGAACGCGACGATTATCCATATCGATATCGATCCTGCGTCGATTTCAAAGACCATCCTTGCGCATATTCCTATCGTTGGCGATGTAAAATCTGTCTTAACCGATATGCTAGAGATCGTTGGAGAAGATAAGCAATTAGAGCAACACGCATTGCTCGATTGGTGGTCACAAATTAATGAGTGGCGTAAGCGCCATGGTTTACGTTATGACACCAGCACAGATAATGGCATTAAGCCACAAAGTGTCGTACAAGCTCTAGATAAAGTGACTAACAGTAACGCTATTATCACAAGTGACGTCGGTCAGCATCAGATGTTTGCAGCCCTTTACTATACTTATAATGAGCCTCGCCAATGGCTGAACTCAGGCGGCCTAGGTACGATGGGCGTTGGCTTGCCGTATGCCATGGCAGCAAAGCTTGCCAACCCTGAGCGTGATGTGGTGTGTATCACAGGCGAAGGCTCTATTCAGATGAATATCCAAGAGCTGTCAACTTGCTTACAATACAACTTGCCAGTCAAGATCCTGAACTTGAATAACGCACAGCTAGGTATGGTCAAGCAGTGGCAGGACATGCTGTATGAAGGTCGCCATGCTCAGTCTTATATGAACTCCTTACCAGACTTTGTCAAATTGGCTGAAAGTTATGGTCACGTCGGTATCAAGATTACTGATCCTGCGACCATGGAAGCACAGTTGGCTGAAGCCATGGCAATGAAAGACAAACTGGTATTTATCGATGTTTATGTCGATCGTAATGAGCATGTATATCCGATGCAAATCGCTGGACAGGCCATGCGTGATATGTGGTTAACAAAAGGGGAGCGTACCTAATGCAACAACAACATCTGATTTCGGTATTGATGGAAAACGAAGCGGGTTCGTTGTCGCGTCTAGTCGGCTTGTTCTCACAGCGTGGCTACAATATCGAAACGCTAAACGTCGCGCCTACTGATGACCCAAGTATTTCACGTCTGACGTTGACGACCATTACTTCACCAGAAAGAATCGAACAAATCACCAAACAATTGCATAAATTGATTGAAGTGGTTAAAGTGCATAATCTGACGGAGAATGTACACGTTGAGCGTGAATTGATGCTGATCAAAGTAAGAGCGACTGGTAGCGTACGTGAAGAGGTGAAACGCAGCGCAGATATTTTCCGCGCACAGATTGTCGATGTGAATGCCAACTTGTATACGATTCAAATAGTTGGTGATAAAGCCAAACTTGATGGCTTTATCGATGTGCTTGGACGTGAGCGTATTATGGAAGTGGTTCGCTCGGGTGTGATTGGTATTGCTCGCGGCGAAAAAACACTTAGCACCTAGTATTTATTGCGACCTATTTTAATCAAGCTATATTTTAATTAAAAACTATTTATCTAAATCAACAAAGCGCTTATCTTAGTCACTATCTTGATTACAGTATAAGCGCCTACTATCCATGGTACGCCATGATTGAGGACAAGGACTCTATTTATGAACGTTTTTTATGACAAAGATTGTGATCTATCAATTATTCAAGGTAAAAAAGTTGCCATTATCGGTTATGGGTCACAAGGCCATGCGCACGCGCTTAACCTACAAGACTCAGACGTTGATGTAACGGTTGGTCTACGTGCCAACTCAGGCTCATGGAAAAAAGCTGAAAATGCAGGCCTAAAAGTTGCTGAAGTAGAAGAAGCCGTAAAAGCTGCTGACGTAATCATGATTTTGACGCCTGATGAGTTCCAAAAAGAGCTTTATAACGACGTCATCGAGCCAAACATCAAAGAAGGCGCGACCCTTGCATTTGCCCACGGTTTTGCGATCCATTATAACCAAGTGGTACCACGTGGCGATCTTGATGTGATCATGGTAGCACCAAAAGCACCAGGTCACACCGTACGTTCAGAGTTCACTAAAGGCGGTGGTATCCCTGATCTTATTGCAATCTATCAAGACGCTTCAGGTCAAGCTAAGCAATTAGCACTATCATATGCTGCTGGTGTTGGTGGTGGTCGTTCAGGCATCATCGAAACCACATTTAAAGATGAGACTGAAACCGATCTATTCGGTGAGCAAGCGGTTCTTTGTGGCGGCGCGGTTGAATTGGTAAAAATGGGCTTTGAAACCCTTACTGAAGCAGGCTACGCGCCAGAAATGGCTTATTTTGAGTGCTTGCATGAGCTCAAGCTTATCGTTGATTTAATGTATGAAGGCGGCATCGCTGACATGAACTATTCAATCAGTAACAACGCTGAATACGGCGAATATGTGACTGGTCCTGAGGTTATCAATGAGCAGTCTCGTGAAGCCATGCGTAATGCACTAAAACGCATCCAGTCTGGTGAGTACGCAAAAATGTTCATCTCTGAAGGTGCAACCAACTATCCATCAATGACAGCTCGTCGTCGTAACAATGCAGCGCATGAGATCGAAACCACAGGTGCCAAATTGCGCGCTATGATGCCTTGGATTGGTGGTAACAAAATCATCGATAAAGACAAAAACTAATTGGATACTACTTAAATAGAGTATTCGATAATTTATTCAATACCCCGTGTTATCACCTGATAGCACGGGGTTTTTTATATCCTACTTTTAGCATATGGTTATACCGCTATATGTGTTGGTTGAAAACCAGTAAAAACTGCCCAATATAGGCAGGCATCTTCACATTAGCCAGTGGGCTTTTATTGTGCTTGCTTATCTTTGATTGATCAAAGTAGATGAGTCCTCATTCATATTTTCTATAGATTACAGGTTGTATGTTGTGCAAATATCTTATCCAGACTGGCTAACGCCGCAATTCGTGTATATTACTCTTAGCGCTGTCGTAGCAGTTTTAATTTGGATAGAAGGAGAAATGCTTAAGAAAACCGATGGTAA
The DNA here is from genome assembly GCF_001921765.1 of Psychrobacter sp. C 20.9. Lineage (NCBI taxonomy): Bacteria > Pseudomonadati > Pseudomonadota > Gammaproteobacteria > Moraxellales > Moraxellaceae > Psychrobacter > Psychrobacter sp. C 20.9. The sequence goes on from NZ_MRYC01000009.1 coordinate 114,355, forward strand.
ACTGCCTAAATCTAAGTTTTTCCAAATCAGTTCAATCTTAGATACCATCTGGTTCTTTATCTCTGTGGTTGTCCTATACGTGATTGATTTGGCACCGCTCGCGATTGCTGTACCTGCCGCTTATGGCATTTACACGACCTTTGGTTGGGTTTACGGTACGCGACTACTAAAGCGCAAAGGTATCCCTGATTCTCCTAAAGACTTGGTCATACCGGCCAAATATATTGCTTATAGTCAGTCGTTTTCGTTGATATTTTTTGGGCTATGTTTGCTTGTATTAAGTTCACCATGGTTACCGATATTGCAATAGGCAATGAATGAGTTTTTGGCCTATAAGGGTCTGTCTTGTCGTATTTAACGATGGCTTCGTAATTGTAGCCTAATATTCATATGTTAGAAATTTATTCAATATCAATATGATAACGGCAAAAATGCTAGCTATTTTGATAGGTTCTAATAGCTGGAATTTATTTACAAAAATCATCAATTTAGACTGTTACCTGTATAGAAAACTGTTATAATCAGATTGTACTCAAAGTATTTGAGGTAAAAAATTCAGGTTTTCTCTTAGATTATTTGCAATTTTGAACCGTAGCGTTCAGCAAAAGATGCATGGGTATATATCAATTAATCGGTGATGACACAAGTCTCGCCAACAGTTAAAGAGTCAGGAAAATTTATGTCAGATAAAGTTGAAGGCACTGTAAAGTGGTTTAATGAAGCTAAAGGTTTTGGTTTTATCGCTCAAGACAACGGCGGACAAGACGTATTCGCTCACTACAGCGCTATCCAAGGTAACGGTTTCAAAACGCTAGCCGAAGGCCAAAAAGTGTCGTTCATCTTAGGTGAGGGCAAAAAAGGTCCACAAGCTGAGCAAATCGAAGCGCTATAATCTCTTTGCTGTTTGGGCACACTGATGTTTAGTACGCTCGATGACAGTTAGAGTGACGATATGCATAAAATTTTTGTTTATAAAAACGATAAAAATACTGTTTAGACTTTAAAAAAAAGCAACCTCTTATCAGGTTGCTTTTTTTATATCATTTTATCTGAAGTAGCGTTTGATTGATTTTCTTAATAATCATCAGTTCATAATAGGTACTGACTCAATAATAAATAAGGCTCTATTATGAAATGGGAAACTTGGTTTTCAATTGACTGGCAACAAGCACTAGGTATTTCTTTATCTGCGGTGGGTTTCTATATGGGTTTGATGCTCTGTACCCGATTGATGGGTCTACGTAGTTTCTCCAAGCTGTCAAGCCATGATTTTGCCATGACAGTTGGTATTGGTAGTATATTGGCATCGACTGTATTGGCTGACAAGCCGTCTCTGTTGCAAGGATTGTTTGCAGTTGCCATGTTGTTTTTGATTCAAGGCGTCATTTCAGTCATCAGACGCAAGATTAAACCTCTAAAAGCGCTGATAGACAATCGTGCCATCATACTCATGGCACATGGCGAATACTTCTCAGACAACTTAAAAGAAGTGAATCTTACGACCAGCGATGTTCAAGAAGTGCTGCGCAAAAACGGTATCAAAGCCAAGACGGAGATATTTGCCGTCATTATGGAAACGACTGGCAGCATGAGTGTCATCAAAAATAATGGCGTGACCCCTGATTGGGCATTGTTCGATGACATACGTGATAGTGAGTTGTTAATTGGCTCTAGCAAAAATAGCAACATATAGCTGTTGGGTTTTTCGAGACTACTATCAGTTGAACCTTAGGAAATAAATAATAACAAAATATTAAATAAACATACCATTGAGAGTGCTATAAAGAGGAGGACTCTTAAGGCTATTGTCAAAGGAAAATCACCAGATCACATGCTTATAAACTATTTATTATAGAATAGTGACAAATTTATGACGCATTATTCACGGCGTTGTCTTGACCTTATCTGCAGGCTGACGCAAGATACATAGGTCTGATAAGAACGGTTGGCTTAGCTTTAGCAGATTTTATCCGTAAGAAGTGCAATGCTAATATAATTTCGAATATTGGCGTATTTTTCTTAATTAGTTATACATCTGTTGATATAGTAATAACCTTGAGTAGTATTTTGAACGACGATTTGAACCACAACGAAAATTTGGTTCTTAACTGATATTTTTTAATTCATAACATTAATAAACGAGGAACGTATGAAAGCATTAGTAGCGGTCAAGCGTGTCATTGATTATAACGTAAAAGTACGTGTAAAAGCCGATAACTCTGGCGTTGATCTATCAAACACCAAAATGTCGATTAACCCTTTTGACGAAATCGCAGTAGAAGAAGCCGTTCGTCTAAAAGAAGTTGGCGTCATTGATGAAATCATCGTCGCGTCTATCGGTCCAAAAGAGTCGCAAGAGCAAATTCGTGCAGCCCTAGCATTGGGTGCTGATCGTGGTATTTTAGTCGTGAGTGACGAAAAACCGTATCCACTACAAGTTGCCAAGATTCTAAAAAGTATCGCTGAAACAGAAAGCACAGATATTATCTTGTTGGGTAAACAAGCGATTGATGACGACAACAACCAAACGGGTCAGATGCTAGCGGCATTGATGGGTATCGGTCAGGGTACGTTTGCCTCAGAAGTGAAGGTTGAAGGCGACAAAGTCAACGTAACGCGTGAAATCGATGGCGGTCTACAAACAGTTGCCCTTGATTTGCCAGCAGTCATCACAACTGATCTACGTTTGAATGAGCCACGTTATGCGAAACTGCCTAACATCATGAAAGCGAAGAAAAAGCCGCTTGATGAGAAAACGCCAGCAGATTTCGGTGTCAATATGACGTCTAAGCAAGAGATTATTAAGGTCGTGCCACCTGCTGAACGTAAAGCTGGTATTACAGTAGGGTCAGTTGATGAGTTGGTTGATAAGCTAAGAAACGAAGCAAAAGTCATTTAATTTTTCAATGATTAGATACTTCGCTACGGCATATCCTGTACAAAGCTAAGAATTTGACTGCTTTATTTATATTAAACGATAGTTGCTCAAAGGGCTTTGTACACAAACAACCGCATGAATAGATAATACGAATAAATAAAGGATTAAAACCATGGCAATTTTGGTATATGCAGAACATGACAATGCCAGTCTAAAAAAGGCAACTTTGAACACCATCGCTGCTGCTAAGCAAATCGGTGATGACATCCATGTATTAGTGGCAGGTAGTGGTGCTCAAGCAGTCGCTGATGAAGCAGCAAAAGCAGAAGGCGTGACGAAAGTACTATTAGCTGACAATGCAGCCTATGAGCATCAACTGGCGGGCAATGTGGCACTATTGGTTGCTGATGTTGCTGGTGATTACAGCCATATCCTAGCAGCTGCGACCACGACTGGTAAAAACTTTATGCCACGCGTTGCAGCGTTACTTGACGTCAGCATGCTGTCAGAAATCTCAGGTGTGGTCGATGCGCAAACGTTTGAGCGTCCTATCTATGCAGGTAATGCAACGGCAACCGTAAAAACGACAGAAGACAAAGTCGTACTAACCGTACGTACGACTGCATTTGACCCAGTAGCAAGCGAAGGTGGTTCAGCGACTGTTGAAACTATCGATAACGTACAAGAAACTGGTAAAGCTAGCTTTGTGAACGAAGAAATGGCTAAGTCTGATCGTCCAGAATTGACCTCAGCTGGTATCGTGGTTTCTGGTGGTCGTGCCTTGGCAAATGGTGAAAACTTCACCAAATACATTGAGCCATTGGCTGACAAACTAGGCGCAGCTGTTGGTGCGTCACGTGCGGCTGTTGATGCAGGCTATGTACCAAACGATATGCAGGTCGGTCAAACCGGTAAAATCGTTGCACCGCAGCTATATATCGCCGCTGGTATCTCAGGTGCGATTCAGCATTTGGCCGGTATGAAAGACTCTAAAGTCATTGTTGCTATCAACAATGACCCAGAAGCCCCTATCGCTAGCGTTGCTGATTACTTCTTGGAAGCTGATTTGTTCGAAGCACTGCCTGAGCTAACTAGCAAGGTTTAATATATAGTCACAGAACTACTAAACGGCTACGGCGTTACCCTCCTTAGAGGTACTACTTGTACAATCTGCAGTCGGTTGCCTTGTATCCGTTTTAGACTTCTTTGACTATATTAGTAGTAGACAGATAACAAAAGCCCACTATCAATCGGTAGTGGGTTTTTTTATTGCTTGATAGAGAAGATTTTAATTATAGTTATAAGTGGACGCTAAGAGTACTGTCTTTGGCGCAAGGTTTCGTACAGACATAAAGATCCTGCAATCGCAACATTCAAGCTTTCTTGGCCATTTGGCTGCGGTAAAGCGATAGGGGTGGCACATTGCATCAAATCATCGCTGACGCCTTGACCTTCATGACCCATAATCCATGCCACAGGCGCAGATAAATCGTGATCGTAAATGATAGTATCTGTATGTGAGCTGGTCGCCAACAGTGGCACTTGTACGTGATCTAAAATATCTTGCGTACTCAAGCCTTCATAAATAGTCAGCGCAAACTGTGCACCCATGCCTGCTCGTAGCGTCTTGGGAGACCAAGCCTGAGCAGTTGCGCTAGTACATAGGATATTGCGAATACCAACGGCTGCTGCTGTACGCAGGAGTGTGCCGACATTTCCGCTGTCCTGTACATCATTTAAGATCAAGCAATCTTCATCAATCACTGGCAAGCTAGGCGCTGGTACGTTGATGATAGCCATGATATCGATACCAGTACCTAAGCTACGAATACTCTCGTACAGTGAATTGGATAAAATAAGAATAGGCGTATAAGTCGGCAGACGAGTGAGTATTTGCTGAACTTCAGGATGACTACGTGCTGATTCAGACAGTATTATTTGAACAAATGGATAGTCACTACGCAGCGCAGCATCTATCAAATGGACGCCTTCTATGACGGTCTGACCATGCTTTTTGCGTTGACGTGCTTGTGCCAATAGGGCTTTTACAAGCTTGACGGTGGTGTTCTTATCTGAGGTAATCAGCTCGGTGGGATTTAGTACCATAGTGGATCGCTTAGAGAAGAGTAGGAGGGTGAATAACCAGCATCAAGCTTATAATCTCGCTGTAAGCTGGTTATTTTTAGAAAGTACTTATATCAATTACTGCTCAGAATAATTGACGTGTAAGTCTCTAACATAATTGACTTCGTTTTTGCTACCGAGCACCACAGGAACACGCTGATGAATGTCAGTGGGCTCGATATCTAAGATACGATTGACAGCGTCTGTCGCACCGCCACCCGCGCGTTCAATCAATAAGCTCATTGGATTGGCTTCATACATCAAGCGTAGTTTACCCGCTTTATGAGCGTGTTTGGTATCAAACGGATAAGTGAAGAGACCACCGCGGCATAAGATACGATGGACGTCACCAACCATAGCGGCGACCCAACGCGTATTGAAATCGCGTCCACGTACGCCTGTCTCGCCAGCGATTAACTCATCGATGTACTGTTGCATCGGTGCGCGCCAGTAGCGATAATTTGAGCTATTGATCGCATATTCGCTCGTATCGGCATCGATTTGCACGTTGTCTTCTATTAGCACATAGTCTTCAGTTTCTGGATCTAGGCTAAACATCACGACCTTATCTGTGATGGTCAACGCCAGTACCGTAGAGGTGCCATATAACAAGTACCCTGCTGCTATCTGTTTGTTACCTGCCTGTAGATAGTCGCTGTTTTCACTGGTTTGACCTTGACGCTCGTACGGCAGAACAGAAAAAATCGTACCTACTGCCATATTGATATCAATATTTGATGAGCCATCTAGTGGGTCAAACAAAACCAATAGACTGCCATCGTCATTAGCAGGGGTGGCATCATCAAGCTCTTCTGATGCAACGCCGGCACAATGGGTATTCTTTGCCAATGCATCTAGCAGTAAGTCATTGGCCAGTACGTCTAGTTTTTTCTGATCTTCGCCTTGGACGTTTTGATTGCCAGCCTCGCCTAAAATATCTGCCAGAGCACCTTTTCTAAGTAGTTGTGAGATAGTTTTACCAACATTAGTGACCGTGGTAATTACGTCGTTGAGTGCAGGACTAGAGGCATGTTGGTTTAGATAATCTGCTAAGGTCGTCATAAAGCTTCCTAATAGAGGGTATGGAAAGTAAAAAATGGATGGTCTTAGAGTCAGGTCATAGGCGGCATTTGGCACACCTTAAATGGGTGAATTTTTAAATAGCTTATACGGTATCTTTGTCCTGACCACAAAATCGGCTACACTATATCTATTGTTATTCATTTATAGATTTGTCAGAATTATTCTCTATGAGAATATAGCATGTCTATTTACGCTTTCTGATTGTCTGCTGAGGCGGTTTTTGGTTGAATTTGATTACGGTAAATTGTAGCAAATAAGCGTCAAAATGTCCTCGTCTCTGTGCCTATCGGTGCTAAATGATTGAACAAAGATGAATAAGCGATTACGACAGACTCATATAAACCCACAATAAAGACTCGCCATTATGTCAAATTCTCTCGATAGTAGCGCTACCCAACCAGTCTCACCGACTGATTATGCAAAATTTGATCCCAATACAATTCATCAAAGACTCAATACCTCACTGAGCCGTCCGCAGCTCAACACCGATGGCAGTATCAGGCATTTCTTGGGTGTTGAAGGTCTTAATAAAGCACAGCTCAAAGCTATTATCGCAAAAGCAGAGACTTTCTTTGATGAAAACGGGCAGCTCATCAATCGTCCTGAGTTAGATGGCTATACGGTCATGAATTTGTTCTTTGAACCATCGACTCGTACCCGGACGACTTTTGAAGTAGCAGAAAAACGCTTGGGTGCTAATGTACTCAATATCGATATCGAACGCTCTAGTACCAAAAAAGGCGAGAGTCTACGCGATACCTTGTGGAACCTACAGGCGATGACCGCAGATATTTTTGTAGTTCGACATTCAGCATCAGGTGCCGCGCATTTTATGGCGACAGAGGTGACGCCTGATATTGCTATCATTAATGGTGGTGATGGCTGGCATGCGCATCCTACTCAGGGAATGCTCGACATGTTGACCATTTACCGTGAGGCACCGCGCCCATTTGAAGAGCTGTCTATCGCAATCGTTGGTGATATTAAGCACTCACGCGTCGCCCGTTCTGATATTAGCGCCTTGCAAACCCTAGGTGTGACAGATATCCGTGTGTGTGCGCCACGTACTTTATTGCCGAAAGGTATTGAACGTTTTGGCGTAAAAGTATATGAAAATATGGATGAGTGTGTCACTGATTGTGATGTGATTATGGGATTAAGAATACAAAATGAGCGTATCGGTTCGCCGCTATTGGCATCGTCAAGTGAATACTATAAGCATTATGGGATCACGCCAGAGCGAGTGGCATTGGCCAAGCCTGATGCGCTAGTTATGCATCCAGGGCCAATGAACCGCGGTGTTGAGATTGCCTCTAGTGTGGCTGATGGCGCGCAATCGGTGATCTTAAAGCAGGTAAATAACGGTATTGCCATTCGAATGGCGGTCTTGTCGCTTGCGATGGAAGGTCAGCGTGCTCATCAAGCGGCAAGTAAGTAATCGTCCACTGCACGCTCTTATTTTCATTTATTTCATTTTATTGATACGGTAATAACGTTATGTCTACCATGCCTAATACTGATGCACCCATTTTTGATCATTTGCCAAAAGCGTTCAAAGACACGCTGTCACAAACTGACAAAGAAAAATTGTCTACGCTTGATGCTGAACACGAGATGTGGCTATTACCACCATTGGTTGATCTGTGCGCACGCCTACGTGAGCCAGGCCAGCAGCAACATGGTACGCTGGAATCAGAAGGTAGGGCAGCTCGTGGTAACGGGTTCTTGCATGTAGTCACGCCACCTGACACCAATCCTATTTTAGAAAATGGCTCACTCTTAAAGGGCTTGCGTGAGCGCGCCTTGAGTGATGGCGGTATTTACTTGCATATTTTGGGCGCATTGACCACAGGGTTAGAGGGCGAACGACCGTCTAATATTGCAGGGCTTAAAAAGGGCGGCTGTATCGCAGTATCCAATGCGCGTAGACCTTTTCGCAATGACTTAGTATTGCTAAGAACACTAGAGTACGCGGCGACTTTTGGTATGAAAGTATTCTTTTATCCTGATGAGCCAAGTCTGTCTGGAGATGGCGTGGCGCATGAGGGTTATATCGCCTCTTATCATGGTTTACAAGGGATTCCTTGGATTGCGGAAACGGTTGCACTGTCTACGCAGCTGTTAATGGTTGAAGAGACGGGGATAGCCGCTCACTTCAGCCAGCTGTCTTGCAAGTCTTCGATTGAGCTGATGCGCTGGGCAAAAGATAAAGGCTTGCCTGTTACGTGTGATGTTGCGATGCATCAGCTGTATTTAACTGATGACAATCTTGAAGGCTTTAATGCTCAGGCATATGTGTTGCCACCGCTACGTAGTAATACCGACCAGCAGGCAATCCGCCGTGGCTTAAAAGATGGCACTATCGATGCCATCTGTAGTCATCACGAGCCACTGAACAGTACGGCGAAAAAAGCGCCATTTGCTGAGAGTACGCCAGGCATCTCGAATTTTGATACTTTTATGGCGCTGGCCTGTCAGCTGGTCAATGATGAGGTACTAACACTCTCAGAGCTGGTTGATAAAATCTGTCTTAATCCGGCAAAGATTGCGGGTATTCATGAGCAGTATGAAGCGATCGGCGGCGCGGTATTGGTTGACCCGAATCTTGAGTGGCAAGTGACTGCGCAATCTATGCTATCGAATGGTAAAAACACACCATTTTTTAATCAGCAGTTGCAAGGACGTGTTGTGGAGACGTTCTTTGGCTAATTTGCCCCGACAGGATGATAGTCTACCGCTATCCTCGAAGGATAAAGGGGGTGAAATGATTGACCCTCTAGAAAAAACGCACAGCACAGCCAGTGAGTCTATCAAAGCGGTAGCTATTTATGAAGTCGTCAAAGGTGTGGGGGCATTATTAGGCGCAGGTGCATTGTGGTCGTGGCATACCAATCTTGAGCATTGGCTGACGACCGCGACTGGCTCTTGGCGCCACACCTTTGGCCACCTACTTGCACCGCAAATCGACAGTGCAGTAAGTATTGCCCAACAGGCCAGCAAAAACTGGCCAGTGTTTTTATTGTTGATATTTGCTTATGCCAGTTTGCGATTCCTAGAGGCCTATGGGTTATGGCGCGACAAGACGTGGGCGTATTGGTTTGGTGTGCTGGGCTATGGCGTCTTTATTCCTATAGAGGTTTATTATCTGATAACCAGTCCATTTGATTGGTTTAAACTGGGAATATTGGTTTCTAATCTGCTTATTATTATCGTGGTTTATCGTAATATGAAAAGAAAGGGTTTGATATAACCATTGAAACTGCTCAAAAAAGCCAGCCTAAGCTAGCCTAAGACATCATGTCTCAGGCTGGCTTTTTTATACGTGCTGTATTTGTGGTTTATGCCTCTGTTATTTCTTTATCCTTACGAATGCTCTTGGCGACTCTGCCAACACTGAGGCCCTGTACCAAGATAGAAAATATCACTACCGCATAAGTGAGTGCCAATAAAATATCGCGCTCGGTACCGATGGGTAGCTGTAATACTAAAGCGACTGAGATACCGCCGCGCAATCCACCCCATGTTAGTACTTTCCATGCACCAGTGGGCAAATCAAGCTGGCGATGAAAGGTCTTGGTCGTCATCCCAACCACGATAAAACGAGCTACTAGAGCAATAACAATAGTTAGACCACCTGCGATAAATAGATTGCCTGAATACGCAATCATCACCACCTCTAGACCGATGAGTACAAATAAAATGGCGTTTAATATCTCATCAATCAACTCCCAAAATAGATCAATATAATGACGCGTCTGATCGCTCATCGCAAGCTCGCGTCCGCGATTACCAACCATCAGTCCCATCATGACCATAGCGAGCGGCCCTGACAAATGCCAATGGCTGGCAAGCGCATAGCCACCGATAACGCCTGCTAATGTCAATAGTACTTCTTCTTGATAACTATCGATGCTCTTGAGTAGATAGTACAAAATTGCACCGAGTACCAATCCAAAGATGACACCGCCGCCAGCTTCGACCGCCAATGTATGCGCCACATAGTTAATGGTTGGAATATCGCCACTAGATAAAATCCCCAGTAATAGAACAAAAATCACGACGCCGATACCGTCGTTAAACAATGACTCACCAGCGATGACAGTCTCAATGCTTTTTGGCGCGCCTGCTGATGCAAGAATCCCCATGACGGCAATGGGATCAGTAGGGGAGATGAGTGCGCCAAAAAGTAGGCACCAAAGAAACGGCAGTCCAAAACCGAATATAGGCAGCATAAAGTAAATCGCGGTGGCAATGAGCATGGCGGATACGATAGTACCGAGTCCGGCTAGGATACCGATAGGCAGTTTATAGCGCCTCAAATCACCAATATTGACATGCAAGGCACCTGCAAATAGCAACATCGAGAGCATGCCGTCTAATAGCACCTCAGTAAAATCAAGCTGCTCTAATAGACTGACTTCATAATCAATCAGCTGATCAAACCCCAAAAATCCCAAAAAAATCGCACCGATAGATAGGACAATCGAGATGACCATGACTCCAATGGTCGTGGGCAGACCGATAAAGCGATGATTGACATAGGTCAGTGAGGCCGTAATCGATAAAAATATGGCGCTGATTTCAAGTATGGTTAGGCTGGTTGCAGATGCCATAAAGCAGATCTCGTATGAATATAAAATTAACCCTAAGCCTGAGACTTATTAGGATTGCGTAAATATTTTTTGACTATAAAAACTGACGATAGCAGTATCAAAGCTACCAATATACTGAGTGATTGGCTTAACCTGTCATCAGCTCGACTGCGTCTGCAGGGTTTGACGGATATTGGCGGTAAATTCGCTGACATAATTAAAATGTTGATGCTGTGCGTCTTCATCAAGAATAAACTGCTTGGCTTGCTCACACATAGCGACTAGATCGTCTATCAACTCTTGGTAGCTTAAGTTTTCTTCTCCAGCGCGCTTGATTAGATTGAGCTCGTGCAACAGTGTTTGCTGCTGTGCGCTGTTGACCCGTGCATAATTTAAATTGACCATGGCATAACATAAGGCTTTTAGTACCATCAAATCAGCGGCTGCATAGCGACGTATCTCGCCAAGTGATAGGTTGATAAAATCAGATATTTTTGGTGTGTGAGTGACCAACGCTAAGATGGCCAGTCGTTTTTGCTCCACCTCATCGTCAGAGCTGGTCTCGTCTGATTTTGGTATATAAAAATGATAAGGGCTTGGCGGTTGACGCCGCAACATAATACTCAAGCAACTTGTCAAAGACTGTATGCAATTGACGGCTGTCTTTGGGTCATTAATACCAGGAGACAGAGCTCGTATCGCAATTTCGGTCATTTGTCCCAAGCTGTAGGCAATGTCATCAGAATGCGCCAATCGTTGTTCGATACGCACGCAGCCGGTAAAGCGCTGCCAAAACATGCCATCAGGTGACCGCGGTATGATGGCAAGATGCGGTGACGCTGTTTTTTGCCGATTGTTTGGGTGCTCTGCTGGTCGTTGATAAAAATATCCAATGACGTTTTTATCGGTAATATACCCACCAAGATTGACATGTAGCTTTATCACCCCACCATAATCTTGTGACAGGGCAATCAATGACTCAAAATAGATCTGTTGTAGATAGCCTGAGTTTGGTGAATAAATAGGCATGGCAGGCCAGTGGTGAAATACCTTAACGTCATGATGCTCAGCATCTCGTTGATGCTGAATATCGCACTGATCGCTGTACCAATAATAAATATTATTAATCGCATCATTACTGGCATTCTGGATAACATGAGAGGCTTGAATGGCATGTACCATATGCTGTACAAAATATACCAATAAAAGGGCACAAATAATGGCCATGATGATGGCGAAAGTGACGGCTAGTTGCGGTACGCCAAAGGACACATCGTATTTGTGGATAGATTTTAAGACGAGTAGGCTATAGCTAAAGGTACCAATGAAAGCGCCAAGTACAAATTGATTGGGCGTATCTGTCAAAAAGTTGCGCAATAACCGTGGACCAAATTGTGACGATGCCATAGAGAGCACGGCAATCGTGATCGAAAACGTTGTACCTGCCACACCCAATACGGCACCAGCAATAGCGGTCATAATCGCGCGTGCTGCATCATCATCACCAGTAAAGGCAAAAGAGATATTGCGTATCGTTTCACGATCAAAATGCTGATCAACCGTCACCAGCAAAGGCGCAAGTAAAATACCAGCAATCACGCAAGCCGTTGGGATAAACCAATAAGAGCCGATCAACTCCTGCCACAAGTTTCTTAAACGATCGGGCAGGTCAGCCAATGTCTGTAACGACCAAAGCTGCGAAAATGCCTTCATTCTCTGCCCTGAAAATAAGAGTAGTCGCTTAAAAAAGCTATTTTCAGGGTGTTTGTCCAATGTTCGCGCTCCAAAAATGACTGACGAGATCGTATATAGTGAATCTATTTTAAAACAGGTATCGTCCTACAGGGATTCATTGTCCTTGCTTGCTGCGTCTACGCCCTATAGCCGGTTTAAAATAAAATGGTGATAAATTTAAGCGTAACGCTGGAGTAATCTTTTGACTATTTATTACCTTATCATATAAATAATAACGATGAAAAATTTAGTAAAAATAAGCCCCTATCATAGGAGCTTATTTTTATCATTATTATGTATTTTCAATTAGCTGATGAGACTATAAAACCAAGTGCTTATCGCGTTGCTTACTTTTGCTAGTGTAGAGGGTTGCTGATGATTACTATTGGTGCTTGCCAACTGCATGTGCATGGTGTCTGTCGTCACTGCTTGTTTTTGCATACTCTCTATTATCAGCGGTAGATTTTTGCCAGCGCTAGATAATATCAAACTCGAGTTTTGCGTAAGCATCGTCCATCTTTGGTTGCCGCCACCTGTACAGCTATAGCGAATGAGTCGAGCGCGATTATTACTCATATAGCCATTTTCTAAGTCAAAGCATTGATTGCCTTGCTTGATGGCGTTGGCGGATACATCTATTTGCCAAACTTGCGAGCTTGCTTGATCATCACAAGGGGCTAGGTTAATGACATTGCCACCTTGTGGCATTAGGCACTGATCTAGTGCCATTTTATTGTGGATACGACCTTTGCTGTCTTGAATCCATTGCTCAGAGTCATCTCCTGTACAAGCACTTGGTCCGCTAATAAAAGTATTGAGCTTACCATCTTCTAATGTTTCAACCTTAAGACAGTTGTTACCATTCATGAGTGGGCTGACATTTGCTAGAGGCTGATCATCTTGCAGTTCTAATTCGTTGACAAACTTATGAAAGGCAGTGATGACCTCCGGCCCGCCCTCGACTAAATCAATGCGATACACATTGACCCAACGATTTAAGCGATACATGGTCTGTTGTTGCTGCTCATAACGCTCGAGTACCTGAAAGGCAAGCGGGCTGAGTACTTGACTGAGCGCATCACGATCATCTTTATAAGAGTGATATATCAGCTCACCCTCGGCGTCCAAATTGATAGTCGGGTTGGCCGATTGATCGATAAGTTGCTGCGCTAATAGTGGTAATTGGATTTTTCTTAAGGCGCTAAAGCCATGCTCTTTACCAAAAGTAACGGCTGGTTTGATGGGGTCGCTATAGGGACCAATAGCGGTTGATGATAATAATACCTGTGCTTCGTTGGCTTTTTTACAATACAAATCGACTTTGTTAGGGTTTTCAGAAATCGCTAAATTGACGTGAAATTTATTGGCGTTGCTATTGCCATTCATGCGATGAGGGGCAAGGGCAATGTTATTGACCATGTTGTTACTGTAAGTAACGGTCAGCCAGCAGCTAGCGACGTCAGCTGAACTACTCGCCGCCGGTAAGTCAAAGACGTTACCCCAGTTACCACGCGCTGCCGGATAGATAATACCCTTTTGGGTGACAGGGTCATAACCGCCTAAAATAGTATAAACAGGCACGCCTTGCAAACGCGGTCTTAAATAGTTGCCATCGGCGCTGTTGTACCAAACATTATTAGATCGTGGTACTTTTGGTTGTGCGATCTGCATTCTTTGACGCTCAGCATCCCATTTTTTATAGCCCGTCGGTGAGTCACTGGCAAACATATAACGATCAAATGCTGGCTGGATTTTGGTTTTTGTACTATAGCCGGTGTAATGAGTATAGCGCGAGATGTCACTGTTATTAGAGCCACCAGACATGGCGTCACGACCATAGCTGTATTGACCTAAGAAAGTAGGTGAGTCTTCAGTACCGGCACCGACGTCTTTTCGCCACCATTCAAAGTTACCACGCATTCTATTTCTAAGGGGCATGTAACCCCAACCACTATCGGCATGGTGCTCTGACCAGAATTTTTTATCACCAACTTTACCTGGATAATGCCCCAATCCATAATGATGGCCAATTTCATGACTAAACTCATTACCGACCGAGTCAATCAAAGTCAGCATACCATTGCCACCGCTTAAGCCGTGGTTAAATGTACCGTTGGCGTATTTGCCACGTGCGTGGTGTGCATTGACATTTTGGGTGAGCTGCGGCTGTTCTTGGCTTTGCATCGATGCGCTAGTGACGCCCCAGTTGGCAAGGTTAATACCGACGCCAAAGGTTGATTTGCCTGTGTTTTCGCGCATATCACCCCTGTATACGCTGCCATCTGAGCTGCTACCTGAAGCCGTATCATAAATAGTACCGTTCGCTACCATCACCCGATCAAGCACGATGTCATCGTATTTAGCGACAGTCATCTTTGCTGCTGGAATGGTCTGGAAATAATCTGCGCCCGCCTTTTCTGGCTGTAGCAGCATATAATGACCATTGTTGTTTACAGTCACTGGGCTCAAAAGACCAAGACGAATATTGGTTAAGACCAGCTCACCTGGCGCTGCAAAGTCTATTTTATTCTCTAGTAATTCACCGCTACGATTTTGTTCATCGACAATGCGAATCTTAAGGCCGCTTTGTACTTCATCCCAGTTGAGTTTGGTTGACCAAGCGCGCTTACTATAGGCGACCGGTGGTCTATCATCGCTGTTGTTTTGGTCAGATGGTGGGATTTGGGTCGGGTCGTCTAAATTGACCCTGCGTAATAGCAGACCATCTTGATAAATCTCAGCAACCAGTTGATTGACTGCTCCCATCTCAAGCGTAGGCGTAACCAGTAATAACGCCTCTTTTTCTGCAGTTAGGCGTGGCATGTTTTTTGCTTCGTTGCCCTGAGGATCTACCGTATGATTCTGCCCAAATTGAATCATAGCTTGGAAAGAACCTAGTAAATCAGAATGGATCTCTCGTGTTTCACCGGCACCGTCATAGTCAAAGAAGCCTAATTGATAATAATCAGCACGGTCTTTTTGTGGTTCTGGATATTTGATCGGCGTGCTTGGCTCCAGCGGCGTTAATGGCTTGCTAGGTTTGATCAGCGTGCTCGGCTCAAGCGGTGTTAATGGTTCGCTAGGTTTGATTGGCGTGCTTGGTTCCAGTGGCGTTAATGGCTCACTTGTATCAGGTGGAACCACTACAGGCGGCTTATCAGATGGTGCAGGCGGTGTATTATCATCACTACCTTCACCGCATGCAGATAGCATTATAGAGATAATGCCGATACTTATGGTTTTTAATGGAAATGCTGTGCTATGTGTCAAAAGAACACCCCAACAAATGTGTTGCTGGGAATATAACAGCTATATTAACAAACTGTACTACATTTGTTTATTTATTTCCAATTAGCTTTCTTTTATCTATTTAAGCAAACTAATTTTTATTGCTAGAGCCGTGTTTAGGGTTGTCCGCTTCGGTGATGATTGTGCTTTTGTGTCCCCATCTGCTGGTTTGTGGAGACGGCGCCGTTTTTGGGTCTATAGGAATGATGATTTCATTATCATGTGCATCACACTCAACCTTACTGTCCTTGTCATAAGCGGCTGGATCAAAGTGCGGGGTCGCTGTTGTATCAGTTGACTGTCGAGCTAAGCTTTTAGGAGCGGCTTGCGATGTTTTTCTAAACTCAGGTTTTTTAAATAAAGGATGTTGGGTGTTTTTATTCGTGCCTTTGTCATCAGGGTTTTTGCGCGGCTCACTATTGGCGAATATAGCACTCAATGGCAGATGTAGTTGCTGCTTAGCATAGGCTTCTGTGTGCTCAAAACGATCTACCAGTAAGCTAAGCCAAGGTTTTTGGTCTTCTAGCCTCATCTCATCAAGCTCATCCTTAATAGGCAATGGATAAGGCAAGGTGCGATAAAAATCCCATAATGTCATCTTGCTCAGATCTTTTTTGAGTACATAGTCCTCATCTTCGGTCATGGTAATGAGGTTACTGTCTTGTAGATAATTGATATAGGTATACCATTTGGGTAGCTCTTTTCGTCCCAGCACATTGCGCAGCGCTTGTTCGCTGACGGCCTCACCTTTTAGATGATGGGTATATACCAAGTTCAGCATGTCCAGCAAGCTAAGTAGGGGATGGCGCGGGTAGACTTCTTCGGTCTCAAAAATCGTCAAGGTATAGCTGATCTCAACGCCCAATAAGATAAGGTTCCATGACAAGAAAATCCATAGCAAAAATATAGGAAGCGCGGCAAAAGCCCCGTAGATCGCCTCGTAGCTGGTAAAGTTGGCCATCACTGTGCCAAACAGATGCTTCATCAGCTCAAAGATAATCGTCACAAAGACCCCAGCGATGGCTGCATTTTTTGCGGGCACACGGGCTTTGGGAATAAACCAATACATCCCTATAAAGCCGGCCATGGTGATACCAACCGACACCACTTGTACCCAAAACCCCCAATCAATACCGTAACCCGCGATTTGGCGATTTAAAAAACTCAAGCTTTGTACCGTGCTTGAAGCGATAAACGCCGTACCCAGCACCATAGGCCCCAAGGTCACAATCGTCCAATACCGCAGCAGACTCTTTATACCACCTGAGCGGCTCTCCACCCGCCAGATTTGATTAAAGGCACGCTCAATGGTGGTCAAGGTCATGATGGTGGTAAAAAATAGCACCATGGCGCCGATGATGGTAAGGTTCGATGATTTTTCGGCGAAGTCATTGATATATTCACTGACTTGCATGCTCGATTGGGGTAACAAGTTGCTATAAATGACCTCGTATATCTGCGCTCTGACGGATGCCAGTGCCGGTACAGAGGACAATATCATGAGCAAAACGGTTAATACAGGCACGATCGACAGCATAGTCGTGTAGGTTAGCGATGCTGCTTTTTGCTGACAGTTGTCTTCAAAAAAATGTCGAACCAAAAATCGCAAGAATTGAAACCAGCGTTGTTGTAGAAATGGCAGTTTTTGTGAGAATTTTTCCATGTCGACCAGTTAGCAAAAGTAAGAGTGACAATAGTGTAACAAACATGCGTCGTTATCATCTGCCGTTTAATTGTGTCAAAATGCACAGCGGCTCTTTGATAAGGCATCACGTAGGCGTGGCTCGAGTAAGTGGTCGTAAAATAGTCGTCAGCTGGTTTGCATGTCGGTGAATGACTGGGGCATAATGAGCACATCATCGCATCGCCTATCGCGGGCGATATCGTTATTGATCGATAAATAATGATATATAGATAATACTATCAATGATTTTATGAGGAAGGACGGTTAATGAGTCAGGCCAACCCTTACGTTTTGGTGCTTTATTATTCAAATTACGGCACGACAAAGACATTAGCATATGCTATCGCTCAAGGGATCGAAGATGCTGGCATGACCGCACGTATTCGTACTGTCCCGACGGTGGCACCTGAAACCACATTGAGCAAGCCTGCGATACCTGATGAAGGTGACTTGTATTGTACGATGGATGATCTAAAAGACTGTAGCGGTCTGGCACTGGGTAGCCCGACGCACTTTGGCAATATGGCCGCGCCCATGAAGTATTTTTGGGACAATACCGTCACGCTCTGGCTGGCGGGAAACCTACAAAATAAGCCAGCGTCCGTATTTACAGCGACAGGCTCTATGCATGGTGGCCAAGAGTCCACATTGCTCACGATGATGTTACCATTGATGCATCACGGGATGGTCATCGTGGGTGTGCCTTATGCTGAGCCTGCATTAAATCGGACGCATCGCGGCGGGACGCCTTATGGTGCCAGTCATGTCAGTGGTGCGGCGCATGATCAGCCAGTATCGGCAGACGAGCGTGACCTAGGTATTGCACAAGGTCGCCGCTTGGCAATCACCGCTACTGCTTTAGCACAAGCAAACTGGGGTCGCTAATCGAGTCTCATGTAACCGGTGTTATAGCTCAAGCTTGATACTTAAACACTCTTTGCACTCAAATACTGATGATTAATCGCTAATAGCGACATATCTATGCTATTCATTTAGGAAGTAAAAATCTCTAATGGCTACAAACCACTCTAACAGTAAGTCTCCTAAAGTTACCAAGCCTATCGCACCTATTGCGCAGCGCTTGATGATGACGTGGCTGATTTGGTTGGTGTATAGACTGCTTGGGTTGCCCATCTTGATCAATGTGTTTAATGTCAGTCGCCCTGATATCGTTGGTGGTATTGCTTGGCAAGCATTGTGGTTAGTACCCGCCTTTATCTTAACACCATGGATACTACGTGGACGCTCTCCTTATGCATTATTGATAAGCAGCATGTTTACTCTAGTATATTTGGGCGCAAGTGGCGTGGTGCTGTTTACGCGCGCGTATGGCAGCAGCTGGGCGGAAATAGCGGTATATCTGATTGATTTTGTATTGTTGTTTGCCATCAACGTTTGGTTGTTTATTTTACTAAAACGCTTGCCGTCGATGAATAATGTTGTTAAAAAACCGCGTTCTCATTAGTAGGCTGTAATAATAGTCATTAATCTTAAGATATAAAAAAGCGGCGTTCCAAATAGGACGCCGCTTTTTTATTGCAGTATTACTTTTCAACGCTTCTGTTTACATACTTGGATTAGTTAACCTTGGTCAATTCCAAATCCATCTTCTTACCATCATTGATCTGACTAACCTTGATGGGTAAGTAGTCTAGACTTGGTGCCAACCAAAAACTGGTAGAGCGACTGTCGTCGTCATGAATACGGTCAACACGGACAGTATCAAAGGTACCGGCTGGAACGGTAATTTTTGTGCTGCCAGATTTTTTAAATGGGGTCTTTTCGATTTTGTCTTTTTTTGCCATGTAGTAATTGCCAGTGAACTTACCATTTAACAGATCTTGACGAATTTGCACCTCAAGACTCAAATCATCAAAAGCTTGCTGCGGCATACTCAGCGTTGTGGTCTTGCCTTTATAGTTGCTGGTCACCTTTTTGCTATTTGGGTTAAAGTTTAGTTTGTGGGTACGACCCAATCCTAATAGCTTATAAGTGGTGCTGGCTTGGGTTGGAATGACATTATTACCATTGAGGGTAAACGTACTGTTTTGCGAGGCACTAGCTACCCCGGCGACGCGAGCCTTAACGTTGTATTTCCAAGTATTGCCGGACTTGTTTAACGTACGAGTCGCGGTTCCTTTGTATTTATCTTCAACGGTAAAACTATAGTTGGCCGTTGATGGCTGAACAGTCTTTGCGCTGGCAAGTGTGGGTGCGGTCATACTCAAGGCTCCAATGGTAGAAATACTGATACCTGTGATTAAGGCAGATAAAAACTTAGATGGACTGCGTTTCGTATTATTAGAAGCGTTGGGCAGTGATTTATTATGCATTGATAAAAAACTCATAAATACCTCTTAGTAGTTAATAAGATGCTGATATAGCAGCATCTATCGTCATTCTTATTATGTTCACAACGCTTATAATGGTCATACTCTGTTACATTTTCAAGAGTAACAATCGACTGGCACGTGTGACGATTGTAGCGAATGTTGCTATGACATCTGATACGACCATCGAGGGTAACGTGCTGTAAAGCCAGCAATAGAGGGTAAATAAAACGTATGGCCTCTATTAAGCCTCATCTCTATCAAATTCCGTCAGAACAATCTTGTAAATTTTTGGGCTTTACACTTGAAGCCAACCTATCTTGCCCCCACTTTTTGTTACAAGCTCAAAGCGTATCTTTAGATTGCTATGATTGAATGGCGACTCTTATAGATACTGGTATTGAGACTATTAATTCAAATAAACCCTTTATTCAAACAACCAATTTTTGGAGTCATAT
Organism: Psychrobacter sp. C 20.9; assembly: GCF_001921765.1. Classification (NCBI taxonomy): domain Bacteria; kingdom Pseudomonadati; phylum Pseudomonadota; class Gammaproteobacteria; order Moraxellales; family Moraxellaceae; genus Psychrobacter; species Psychrobacter sp. C 20.9. Next base: position 134,526 of record NZ_MRYC01000009.1, read on the forward strand.
CGATGAACATTCGTCCTTTACATGACCGTATCGTCGTCCGCCGCATAGAAGAAGAGACAAAAACTGCTGGTGGTATTTTATTGCCGGGTTCTGCTCAAGAGAAACCTTCACAAGGTGAAGTCATTGCAGTTGGTAATGGCCAAGTTCGTGACAATGGCGAAACTCGTGCGTTAGATGTAAAAGCTGGCGACAAAGTTTTGTTCGGTCAATATGCTGGTCAAACCGTGAAGGTTGACGGTGAAGAACTATTGATTATGAAAGAGTCTGATGTACTAGGTGTGCTAGAAGGCTAGTCCTCTTGAGTATCGTTTTATACTCAGCACATCTTGACCACAGGTTCTGATAACCGCTTTTGATAAGCAACTATCAAATCATTCAATTGTATTCTCATACTTATAATAATGGAGTAATTTACCATGGCAAAAGACGTAAAATTCGGCATAGATGCCCGTAAACAAATGATGGACGGCGTCAACGTTCTAGCAAACGCAGTACGTGTCACCCTAGGCCCTAAAGGCCGCAACGTGGTTATCGATAAATCTTTTGGCGCGCCAACCATCACCAAAGATGGTGTATCAGTTGCCAAAGAAATCGAGCTTGAAAACAAATTTGAAAACATGGGTGCTCAGCTCGTTCGTGAAGTTGCTAGCCGTACCAATGATGTCGCTGGTGATGGTACAACGACTGCGACCGTATTGGCTCAGTCAATCTTACAAGAAGGCATGAAGTCAGTGGCCGCTGGCATGAACCCAATGGATCTTAAGCGCGGTATCGACAAAGCCGTTCGCGCAGCTGTGCAAGAAATCCATAACCTATCAACGCCAGCTGATGATGAAAAAGCCATCGCACAAGTAGGTTCTATCTCTGCAAACTCAGACACCAAAATAGGTGAACTGATCTCGCAAGCGATGCAAAAAGTGGGTAAGCAAGGCGTTATCACCGTTGAAGAAGGTTCAAGCTTCGAAGATACCCTAGAAGTTGTCGAAGGTATGCAGTTTGACCGTGGTTATATCAGCCCGTACTTTGCCAACAAGCAAGACAGCTTGACTGCTGAATTTGAAAACCCATATATCCTATTGGTTGACAAAAAAATCAGCAACATCCGTGAGATCGTGCCATTACTTGAGCAAGTCATGCAGCAAAGCAAACCATTGCTAATCATCGCTGAAGACGTAGAAAACGAAGCATTGGCAACTCTAGTTGTAAACAACATGCGTGGCGGCTTAAAAACTTGTGCCGTTAAAGCACCAGGTTTTGGCGATCGTCGTAAAGCCATGCTAGAAGACATCGCAACGCTAACGGGCGGCACGGTAATCTCTGAAGAGATTGGCCTAAGCCTAGAGACTGCGACGCTTGAGCAATTGGGTACTGCGAAAAAAGTCACTGTTGGTAAAGAAAACACCGTGATCGTTGATGGCGCTGGTAACAAAGCTGACATCGAAAACCGTGTTGAGTCTATTAACCGTCAGATCGCAGAGTCTACTTCTGATTACGATAAAGAAAAGCTACAAGAGCGCGTTGCGAAACTAGCAGGCGGCGTAGCAGTAATCAAAGTTGGCGCAGCGACTGAAACTGAAATGAAAGAGAAAAAAGACCGTGTTGACGATGCGCTACATGCCACTCGTGCCGCGGTTGAAGAAGGCGTTGTACCTGGCGGCGGCGTTGCATTAGTTCGTGCCATGAATGCATTGTCTGAGCTCAAAGGCGACAACGACGACCAAGACGCAGGTATCAACATTCTACGCCGCGCGATGGAAGCACCGTTACGTCAAATCGTTACCAACGCTGGCGAAGAAGCATCAGTGGTTGTTAACGCAGTGAAAAACGGCACGGGTAACTACGGTTACAATGCGGCATCTGGTGAGTACGGCGATATGCTTGAGATGGGTATCCTTGATCCAGCCAAAGTATCACGCTCAGCACTAGAGAACGCTGCCTCTGTTGCTGGTCTCATGCTAACGACTGAAGCCATGATTACTGACCTACCAGAAAAAGACGATGGTATGGCTGGCATGGGCGGTGCTGGTGGAATGGGCGGTATGGGTGGAATGGGCGGCATGATGTAATTTTACTGTCGCTGCAAAGTGGTTTTTCTTTGTTAGACGCGCTCAATGTACAATAAGTACTATTTTCGCTCGTCTTCCTTGATAAATCACTTTTCGCAAAAAGTAAAATCAACCTCATAAAGTCTATTTGACTATTCAAGGCTCTGCTATCGAAAGATAGCAGGGCTTTTTTATGCTCGATAATAAAGTTATGTAATAATTCAACTTCACTAGCTATTTATATTAATCTTAATAGACTTAACGTCAGGGAAGGCTGTGCTCGACGTTGCGCATTAGTGTTAAAAGTCTCACACAAAAATAGGTAAAGTCGTCTTATTGATGACCTTTCTCACCGATAAATGAGTGTGTATGTCCTTTACGCTAGCAAGCTTGTGTAGCTTACGTGTGAACCGCTCATAACCATCGAGATTGGGGCTTACCACTTCTAATAAATAATCATAAGAACCCGACACCACATGTCCATTGATGACCTCGTCCATATTGGATAGGGCATTCTCAAAGGTTGCAATAGATTCTTCTTGGTGGTTGTTCAGACTCACCTCCACAAAAAAACTCATCGCAATACCCGCTTTGGCTTTGTTTATGTTTGCTTGATAGTTCTCTATATAACCTTCATCTTCCAAACGTTTTAGGCGTCTTGCGCAAGGAGATGGCGACAGCCCTATACGTTCGGATAGTTCTGCCGTAGATAAGCGCGCTTCTTTTTGGAGCACTTCCAAGATATGACGGTCGATTTTGTCCATAATTTGCCTTTTGGTTTTTTAAGCCAAGAATTTTGATTTAATTAGCATTATCGACCAAATATTTGCAAAATTGCAATGAATAAATAGAGATAAAAGCGCGTATTTTAATCGATAATTGGTCTTTGCATACCAGTATAAGACACGACTATGAATACGATATTCCACCCCTCATCACGCAAAAATCCTTTGTTTATAATGTCGCCACTGACCAAAGGCTATGTGGCGATGAGCGTCGTCTTATTGATTTGGTCAGGATTTGCGTTGACTGTGCGAGCGGTTGGGGCGTCGTCGCTCAGCATTGCGGATGTCATGCTCATTCGTTTTAGTGTACCGCTCGTTTTGTTGACCCCTTGGGTACGCGCTAATTGGCATGAAATCAAAAATATAAGACTGCCAGATATCATGTTTATTTTATTTGGCGGGGTGCCGTTTCTTTTGTTGGCCGCTTTTGGTGCAAGTACGGTACCAGCCGCTTACATGGGGACTATTTTGACAGGGACACCAGTTTTCTTTGCCGCATTATTATCTTTTATTTTTTATCGTCAACGAATATCATTAAGAAAATTTGCTGCATTGATCCTTATTCTCTTTGGTATCGCGACTATGATTGGCGGGAGGGCAGAGGCCATACCTAATAGTCTTCTGTATGGGGTGGGGTTACTGTTGATGGCAAGCCTGATTTGGGCGGGTTATACCTTGGGGTTAAAAAGCACCAAGCTAAGCCCAATAGTGATCGCTATCGTACTCTCTTATACCTCTTTTTTTCTGACATTGGTGATGGTTTTATCTGGCATCATGGAGACCAATATAGGGTCTGTATCCTTTGATGAGGTGCTGCCTTTTATCTTAATACAAGGACTTGGCGTAGGGGTGGTATCAACCATTGCATTTTCTTATGCGGTCAAACAGCTGGGCTCCATTCGTACCTTATTACTTGGCTCTTTGTCCCCAGGATTAACCGCTATACTCGCTGCGTTGATACTCAAAGAGTCTCTATCAGTCATCATGATATGCGGCATCGTACTCAGCAGCATTGGCGTCATTTTGTCCAATCGAGCGAAATAAATGATGCAAGTGTCATGGCGAATACGATTTGCAACCAATGAAAGATGAAGAAAATTATAGGTTAGCTCACGGCTGGAAGACTATTGAAAAAGATCGTTAATAATGCCCCATGGTTATTAGGCGATAAACTAAATGGGGCTAATTTTTATTTATTGATGGTGGCTCATTAGGTGCAAGCCCTAGGTTCTGTTGAACATTCAAATGTGGTACTACGCTGAAAGGCTGAGGCTAAAATCACCCCAACCGTTGCTGAAAATCTAGCCAAGGTCTCGGCATTACCAGCCGTTTTTTATATCAAGTTACTGATCCGCCGCATCGCGTCTAAACACCCACGTCTTATCATCAGACGCCTCGACACAGTAATAATAACCCGCCAAATCAAACTGCTTTAGCTGCTCAGCACTGGTCAGCTTATTGTCTGCTGCGTACTTGACCATCAGTCCGCGTGCTTTTTTGGCATAAAAGCTAATGACTTTATACGTGCCATTTTTTTCGTCTTCGAACCGTGGCGTGATGATATCCGCCTTCAGTGCTTTCTTTTTCACCGCTTTAAAATACTCGTTCGACGCCAGATTGATCAAGACCTTGTCCTCACTATCTGCCATACGAGCATTGATAACGTCAGTTATTTCTTCTCTCCAAAACTCATAAAGATTATCACCGCGCGCGTTTTTTAGCTTTGTACCCATCTCTAAACGATAAGGCTGAATCAAGTCCAACGGTTTTAATACCCCATAAAGACCTGACAAAATACCCAGATGTTCATTGACGTAGATGGACGTTTCTTTATCCATGTGATACATATCAAGACCGGTATAAACATCACCGTCGAACAAGTAGCCCGCCGGCTTTGCTGCATTACCAGACTCATCATCAGTAAACGGCTTATCTTCGCTCCAATGCCATTGTTGATTGCGCGTGGTATTGAGTTGCGCAAGATCATCAGAGATTCTCATCAACTCTTGCAGATCAACGGGCGCTTTGGACTTCAATACTTTCATGAGTGACTGTGAGTGCGCGATCAGTTCAGGCTGACTATAGTAGTTGCCCAAGTTCACTGGTACAGCGTCTGTTTCATTCAAAGATTTGGCAGGAGAGAGTAAAAAATACATGGTGAGTCCTTATTATCGTGAGTCAATGACCGACCTGTTCAGGTGTCAAGCATTCTTATTATACGACAGATGCGGGTTTAACTTGACTTGACCTTGAGTGTTTTATGTTTTTTTTAAGGGGATATGGCAATGCGTAAATATCCATACAGTTAGCCTCTATTGAAGCGAGACCTTGTTATATAAGGGATAGAGGTTTTTTGAAAAAATAAAAAACTTTAATATAACAACAAAAGTTATGAAGATGGTATCAATACCTAACTTTTTATCTTACTTGTTGGTCATCATTAGACAATGAAAGTTGGCAGATTATGTCTCTATAATAAAAAGGCATGATGGTAAACAACACATCATTTATTAAATTGATAGTCTTTATTTATGATATTGGATAAGTCATGGTTAAGGATTTTTGTCCCCTATGCTTTTGAAAATGCGTTGAGGGTATTAAGGGTAAGTCATTCTATATAAGTAAGGAGACGATATGAAAATCGGTGTAATCAGTGCAGATATCGCGAGTGAAAGCCGTGTCGCACTAACCCCAGACGCAGTCAAAAAATTGCGCAAGCTTGGGTTTGAAGTCGTCATTCAGTCAGGTGCAGGCCAAGCAGCGTATTATGCTGATGCGTTGTATCAGGCGGCAGGAGCCGACATTGCCAGCAGCAGCGCCGAGGTGATTGCCCAGTCTCAAATTATTACCACCATTCACGACTTGCCCACCGAAGTGGCAGAGCATTTGAGTGCAGGCCAAATCGTCGTCGGTATGCTAGACCCGTATCGCAACACTCAGCTTGACACTTATGCGGCCAAAGGTGCGACGGCTTTTGCAATGGAGTTATTACCGCGCACATTATCACGTGCGCAAAACATGGACGTATTGTCATCGCAGGCTAACCTTGCTGGTTATAAAGCGGTATTGCTCGCGGCTAACGAATACTCTCGTCCTTTTCCTATGTTTATGACATCTGCGGGTACAGTCAAGCCAGCCAAAGTGGTTATTTTGGGCGTAGGCGTGGCAGGTCTGCAAGCGATTGCAACGGCAAAGCGTCTAGGCGCGGTTGTAGAAGCGAGTGATTTGCGTCCTGCGGCAAAAGAGCAGGTCGAATCACTTGGTGGTAAATGGCTGGATGTGCCGATGAGTGATGACGAAGCACAAAAAGCCAAAGCAACGGGCGGCTATGCGTGGACGCCATCAGAACAATATATCAAAGACCAAGCTGCTGTGGTTGACAAGGCACTCAGCAATGCTGACATTGTCATTACCACAGCACAGATTCCTGGTCGTAATGCCCCGCGTCTCGTGCACGCGGCAACCCTCGCCAAAATGAAAGCAGGTTCTGTCCTGATCGATATGGCTGCTGGTACCGGTGGTAACGTCGAAGGCAGTGTGCCAAATGAGACCATCACCACAGAAAACGGCGTACGTATCGTTGGTGCCGCCAATATCCCATCTATGCTAGCCGCACAGTCGTCAGATCTATACGCCAATAACTTGGTTAACTTTATCACGACTTTGATTGCACCTGCTGGCGACGATGCAGCAGCAAACGACCTTTCGCTTAACTTAGATATGGAAGATGAGATTCAGGGTGCACTGGCAGTGACCCACGACAACCAAGTGCGCTTGGCCAAACGCTAGCCCTTGCTGGTCGCCATACATTTGCCAGACACGAATAAATTTTTAGGAGGATGAGATGATCGCCACCATTTTAGCGGCAGCGCCTGCCGGTGCAGCCATGAGTAGCACACCATTTGTCGCGATTTTTACCGTATTTGTACTCGCTATCTTTGTCGGATACTACGTCGTCTGGGGCGTGACCCCAGCGCTACATACGCCATTGATGGCGGTGACCAACGCCTTATCAAGTATCGTGATCGTCGGTGCGATGCTACAGACTGTCCATATCGACGGCTCGATGTTTACCCCGACCAGTTTGCTTGGTGCTTTTGCGGTATTTTTGGCCAGTATCAATATCTTTGGTGGTTTTGCGGTGACTGAACGTATGCTCGCGATGTTCAAACCCAAAGTAAAAAAAGCCCCAGCAGCAAACACTGATAATGGAGGCGACGCATGAATGATTTATCAACAATGATTGCGGCGAATGCGGATTGGTTCTATCTGGTTGGTGCGATCCTTTTTGTTTTAACGTTACGCGGATTGTCGAGTCCAAAGACAGCGATTCGTGGCAACCGCTTTGGTATGGTAGCGATGGCGATTGCCGTCGTGACGACGTTCTTTTTAGCAGAAGGCCCTGTCCTTTGGCTCATTATTGGCGCGATGATTTTAGGTGCGCTGGTTGGTATGTGGAAGGCAAAAACCGTTGCCATGACGCAGATGCCAGAAACCGTAGCGTTGATGCATTCATTTGTCGGTTTGGCAGCGGTTGCGATTGCCCTTGCGACGGTATTACACACTGAGCAAGAACATGGCGCGGTTGCCCGTGTTGAGCTATTTATCGGTTGCTTCATCGGTGCGATTACCTTCTCAGCGTCGGTTTTTGCTTTTGGTAAATTAGCAGCAAAAAGCTGGGCAAAAACAGTCACTGGCGGCTGGGTAAAACCTGTCCAAGCCTTGCTATTTATAGCGATGATTGGGTTTGGTGGGGTGTATTTTGTCACGGATTCCTTGCCTGCGTTTTATGCGATGACAGTGATTGCAGTGATCTTTGGCTGGATGTGGATTGCGCCTATCGGAGGCGGTGATATGCCAGTGGTCGTGTCGCTACTGAACTCATTTTCAGGTTGGGCGGCAGCAGGTATTGGCTTTACGCTGGGCAACTCAATGCTTATTATCGCAGGTTCGCTCGTCGGTTCATCAGGTGCGATTTTGTCTTATATCATGTGTAAAGCCATGAACCGCTCTCTACTAAACGTTTTGTTTGGTGGTATGGGTACGTCAGCGGCCGCTGCAGGCGGTGATGATGGCGCACCAAAAACATACAAATCAGGCTCAGCAGAAGACGCAGGGTTCCTTATGTCCAATGCCAGCAATGTGGTCATCGTACCAGGTTACGGTATGGCACAAGGCCGCGCGCAAAACGCGGTAAAAGAATTGTACGAGCTATTAAAAGACGAAGGTGTCAACGTTCGCTTTGCCATTCATCCTGTTGCTGGCCGTATGCCAGGGCACATGAACGTACTACTCGCTGAAGCCGACGTGCCTTATGACGATATCCTAGAGATGGATGAGATTAATTCCGACTTTGCCAGTACCGATGTGGTCTTGGTCATCGGTGCCAACGACGTCGTCAACCCGTCAGCAAAAGACGATCCGACATCTCCTATCTTTGGTATGCCCATTTTAGAAGCCAACAAAGCGCAAACGGTGATGGTCATCAAGCGTTCGATGAGCACCGGCTATGCAGGTCTTGATAACAGCCTCTTCTATATGGACAAAACCATGATGATCTTTGGCGATGCCAAAAAGATGGTCGAAGAGATGGTACGTAGCATCAATGGTGGTGGTCACTAACATTTAAAATAGGATGTTAATAAAGGACTCTCGCCCGTAAGGTTTGAACAAGGAAAGTCACTGAGGTGGCTTTTTTTGCGTTAAAGTGATCAACGTTTCGGAAACAACGATAAGAAAATATCGTTGAGCCGTTCAACCTTCAGTCATAAACACAACAAAGTAAGAGCACTATTTATGAATATGTTACTGCGCTTTTTTATTATGGTCAGTTTGCTTAAGCAGCAGCTCAAGCATGAGCCCATGAGTGGGACGATTAGTCTTGAGACCTTGATCGCACCGACTGTCCGTAACTATCGGGTATTACCGCATGACATGGGGTTTCGCGATCATCTGCCCAATTATCGTTACTTGTCATTTATTGAGCTAAACGTGACACGCTGGGTGATGGCACGCTGTCATGAAAAAGGCATCAAGCCTCTGAACTGGGTCATTGCCATGCAAGAGATGGTTTATCTCAAACAAATCAAGTTTTTGGATAAAATGACGCTTAGCAGTGCGGTTGCAGGCTGGGATCACAAATATGTGTATTTTGAGCATCGATTTTTTGTCAAAAATCAGCTCATGGGCGTTGGTATGACCAAGTTTGTATTTACCGATGATACCGGTATGCGTACGCCAGAGGTGTTGGATATGACAGGGGAGCGGTTGACGGAAGTGATTAACACATGGAATAACCACCAAGTTGCTGTGAAATCTACCAAGTCAGCCTAAACCACATTGAAACCCAGTATTGAAAAATAGCGCCCTATAATAACTTGGCTATAATCATTTGCTGAATTTTGGTAGGATAGAGCCTATCAACTCGTCAATACTAAGGCGACAATACTATTTCTAAAACGACTAAAAAAAGGTACCGTTATGACCCCACAAAAATTAAAATGGACAGACAGCTTAGATATCGCAATCGAGCTTTATGAAAAATTTCCAGAGACTGATCCGCAGTATATACGTTTTACGGATTTACACCGCTGGGTCACGGAGCTTGAAGGCTTTGATGATGACCCACAACGCTCAAACGAAGGCATTTTAGAAGCCATTCAAATGAATTGGATTGATGAAGCTGATTAATCGACTCTATAACGTTGAGCAGTGTTATCCATAAAAATTCAATAAATACATTAAAAAGGCCGCATCATGACATCACAAATTAAAGAGCTGCCAGAAGCGATAGCGTGTCGCGGTATCAGCGTTCGCACCACCAATCACGCTGAGATTAGACATGATACTGCCAAGCTTGGTAGATTGTGGCAGAAGTTTTACCAGAATTACGCAGGACAGTTGCCTGAAGGCGAGGATATTTACGGTATCTATCATAACTATGAGAGTGATGACTTGGTAGGGGCGTTTGATGTTGTCGCTAGCTGGAAAACAGCCAGTGAGAAGGATGACCAATCAGACAGTGAGCGTACCGCCATTACCAGTAATGTGATAGAAGTCACCATTCCTGCAGGAAAGTACTTGGTATTTTCTGAAGAAGGCCATATGCCAAATACCGTCATGAATGCTTGGGAAAATGCTTGGGAGTATTTTAATACAGCAGACTGTGAGCATACCCGAACATTTAATGTAGACTTTGAGCATTATATCGGTGGTAATTTAGAGTACGGTCAAGTGGATGTTTATATTGGGATTGAGTAGAATTTTTATACCAGTGAAATATTGAAACCTTAGTAATATTAAATCTTAGCTATTAATTTGGAGTAATAATGAGTCAATTAGATCCAAATTCTAAGGATAGATTAGTTAGTGTTGCTAAAGCAGTAGCAGGTACAATTCCGTATGTAGGAACTCTAATTTCAGAAATTCTTGATAACGTCGTGCCAAACCTGAGGTTTGAACGTATAGTAGTGTTTCTTCAAGAACTTGACTCTAAAGTATCTCAAGTTGATGAAAAGCTTGAGTGTTTTAAAGTAAACTTAGCTAGTGAAGAAGGGGTAGACTTACTAGAAGAAGGCATGCTACAAGCATCTCGTTCAATAAGTCGTGAACGTAAAGAAAGACTTGCGTCTATACTTGAAAAATCTTTAAGTAGAGAAAATCTAAAGTACGAAGAATCAAGAAAAATACTTAATATGTTTAGAGAGCTAACTGATCCTGAAATAATATGGTTGATATATTACTCTCTTGAACCAAGATTGGGTAAAGGTCCACACTCTGATTGGGTTGAAAAGCATCCAGATGTTCTGAAGCCAATATCTAAAACTATTACTGGATTGAACGAAGAATTAGAGAATGAGCAACTAGAAAAAGCCGCTTTACAAGATAGTTATAAAGAGACATTATTACGCTTTGGACTAGTTGAAACTAGCAAACGCACTACTCATATGACAACTCTAGGTAAAATGGTTGTAGAGTATATTAAAGGTTAGAGCTATCTTTTATTATATTTATTAATAATAAAAAAGCGCCATCTATTATAGACGGCGCTTTTTGTTATTAGTCACTAAACTAATCTAACAATAGATTTTCTAAAACCCCCTCATAAATCTGGGCCAGTTTACCCAAATCATCAACTTCTACTTTTTCATCCACTTGATGAATCGTTGCATTACGGACGCCAAGCTCGACCACTTGTGAGCCTGTTGGTGCGATAAAGCGTCCATCGGACGTACCGCCAGAGGTTGATAAGGTGGTGTCGACATCGGTGACTTTTTTGATGGCGTTTTGACAGGCCGAGACCAGTTTTCCTTCAGGGGTCAGGAATGGCTGACCAGATAACTTCCATTGGATATCATAACTGGCCTTACTATCAGCAAAGTGCTTATCAAAGATAGCATGGGTTTTTGCCTTTAGCTCATCTTCAGTCGTCTCTGTCGAAAAGCGGAAGTTAAAAACCACATTTAGCGTTTCAGGGATGACGTTGGTTGCACCTGTGCCGCCATTGATATTTGATATCTGCAATGAGGTGGCTGGGAAGTAGTCATTGCCATTATCCCATGCGGTAGAGGTCAATTCAGCAAGCGCAGACATCGCCGCATGAATCGGATTACAGGCCAAGTGTGGATAGGCGACATGGCCTTGTTTACCTGTAACAGTGAGCTCTGCACCTAATGAGCCACGACGACCATTTTTGATGATATCGCCTAACGTATCTGTGCTCGATGGCTCACCAACAAGACAATAAGTGATCTTTTCTTGACGAGCCTCTAAGGTTTCGATGACTTTGACCGTACCGTTGATTGATGGACCTTCTTCATCTGAAGTGATCAAAAAAGCAATCGAACCATTGTGCTCAGGATGATTGGCAACGAAACGCTCAGCTGCAATTGTAAAAGCCGCAATGCCTGTCTTCATGTCTGCCGCACCGCGCGCCCATAGATACCCATCAGCAATGGTTGGCGTAAATGGTGGATAGGTCCAGTTTTTTTCATCACCCGTTGGTACGACATCGGTATGACCAGCAAAGCAAATCACGGGGTCCGTCGTGCCACGGCGCGCCCACAAGTTTTTAACTTCAGCGTGTTCACCCTTTGCTTGTCTGTCACCATAGTACATAAACTCGCAGTCAAAGCCTGCTTGCTCCAAACGCTCTGACAATATGTCTTGGCAACCATCATCGTCTGGTGTCACAGATGGGCGTTCGAGTAGCGCAATACTCAAATCTAAGGTTGCTTGTTGGTGGGTGGGCTGTTGGTGAGAGTCTGACATGGGTTAGCCTTTTGTATAATAATGAAAATGTTAAATATAAATAGATAATGAAGAACAGGTGCTAAGCGTCTACTTCGACAAAGGGTACAAGACCGTCACGGCGCATCCAAGTAGCAATAGAGTAACGCTGACGATGGGCTGTTTGCACTTGATGTTGCAAATCACTGTCGAAGATAATGAGTCTATTGGCAACTGGCATCACTTCATGATGGACGCCATGCTTATCAACGACTTCTAGCGCGCCGCCGTCAGTCGCTTCCCAATCATCATTAAGATAAAACACCGCTGAGATCACCCGTTCATCGCGCCCAGCAGGATTGTCGCTGTGCCATTGATAGCCAAAGCCAATCGGATAACACGCATAATGCGCTTCGCTATGACGAATACCAGCGAATAAGCTACGATTAAACAGAGCGGCGAGGGCGTTAATGCTTTGTAGATAATAGTAGCCTGCAAAGAAGTTCTCGGTGATCCAGCGTATCCTATCACCGCGGATATCACTGATGCGAACACCAGCAGTCAGCTCTGCATCACGATAGTCAATAAAACCGCTTTCTGCTTGTAGCGCAAGTAATGCGGTCTTATTAAATACATTATCAATAGTGAGCCAGCCATCAGTGACAAAGGTATCAAACTGTTTGTCGGTCAGTTTATCTTCCCAGTCAACTGCAAAGTCAGACAGTTGCAGTACCTGCTGGGTAGGCGCGTTAGGGTCGTCGTTATGACTGTCTGGAGATAGTAACGGAGGATTGTCCTGTCCTATCGGATGATCAACCACCAACGCTGTCTTGTTCAGGTTGCTAATAATCTGCGTCATTTCATCTCTTTGTTATCAATCAGTGGTCAATATACTGCCATTCAATGCGTTTTTATTGAAAGGCTTACTAAAACCACATTATCTTTTACTCCGCCTATGCTACCATAGATGCAATTTTTCTTATTTAAACTTTTGAGATTATGAACTATAAACACGCCTACCACGCTGGTAACTTTGCTGATGTGGTTAAACACATTTTATTGGTACAACTGCTCAATCAATTGGGGCAGAAAAACAAACCGTTTTATGTGCTTGACGCCTATGGCGGCCGCGGACTGTATTCACTAAGCAGTGAAGAAGCGCGCAAGACAGGGGAGGCCAAAGGCGGTATTCAGGCTTTTTTGAAAGCAGATACCGAAAAAGCACCAGCCGCTGTCAAAGATTATATGGAAGGCATTAAACAAGCCAAATTCACTTACGACAATAAAGTCTATCCGGGTTCGCCGTGGTGGATTGCTCATCATGTCGAAAAAACCGCCGCTAAAAAACCTGATGTTGGCGTGCGCGCCGAAGCTTTTGAAGCCAAAGCGACTGAATATGATGCACTGAACTATCAGCTATATAAGCTGCCAATTGGTATCCAGCATCGTGATGCTTTTGAAGGTATCACCGCTGTTATTCCCCCAAAAGAAAAGCGCGGTTTGATTTTCCTTGATCCTCCCTTTGAGCAAGAGCATAAAGACTTTACGCGCCTGATCGATTTATTAGTCTCGGCTTATAACAAATGGCCACAAGGTACTTATGCGCTGTGGTTTCCAATCAAAAATATCGAAGCGGTTGAGTTGTTTTATAAAAAGCTCAAGCGTACCGAGATGCGTCGTCAACTGGTTTGTGAGCTGAATATTTATCCTAATGATGTGGCCGTCGGTCTGAACGGTACAGGTCTACTGGTTATCAATCCGCCATGGCAGTTTGATAACCATGCTCGCGAGATATTACGTTTCTTGCAGCCAGTACTAAAAGTAGAAGATGCGCCAGACTTAACACCTGACAGTGCGACCAATGTACGCTGGCTGGTTGGTGAATAGTGACGTCAGTAGATGATGTCAGTGAACAGCAATATTGGCCAATAAGGATATCAAGATGACGAATATGCAGCCACCTGAAGGCGAACCAAATAACATGTCACCAAAAGAGGGAGCGTTGCAGGATAATGCAGCGACCCAGCCTCCATACATGGATGAGCATGAGTTTAATATTCGTCTAGCGGACAATGACAATTATGATGGTTTGACCTTTGAGGTCGTCGAGGCAGAGGTTGCGGAAGGTAAGCGTGTGGTCAGTCGCGGTGTCTATTTAGCGCCTAATTTGATTACCACTTTGTCACTGCTATCAGGATTTTATTCAATTTTGGCAAGTACGCAAGGCGAGTTTTACAAGGCGGCTTTGGCTATCTTTTTATCCGCGATTCTTGATGGGGCTGACGGCCGCGTTGCCCGTATGCTTAATGCCCAAAGCCCGTTTGGTGAGCAATATGATTCATTAGCAGATATGCTCGCATTTGGTGTGGCCCCTGCTATGTTGGTTTATAGCTTTGCGCTAGAGCCGCTGGGTCGTATTGGGATTGGTTGTGCGTTCGTCTTTACTGCCTGTGCTGCCTTTCGTCTTGCACGCTTCAATGTGCAGGTGGGTATCGTCGATAAAAAATACTTCGTTGGTTTGGCAAGTCCGCTTGCAGCTATATTAGTAACAGCAGCGGTTATGGTTGCAGTTGATCATAACGAATGGATTGGTCAGTACGATACGGCGATCATGTTTTTGTTCGCAGATTGGGTGGTTATTTGTGGTCTGCTCATGGTCAGTAATGTTAAGTACTACAGCTTTAAAGAGTTTGATAAAAAGAAAGTACCCTTTGTGGTGCTTATCATTGGTGTACTGGTCATGAGTATCGTGCTCTATGATATACCTGTTGGTATCTTGGCGATCGGTATCATTTATGCGTTATCTGGTATTGTGACTACGATCAAAGCAAAGGTGTAAGCGTAAATATGAGTTTTGCTGAGATAAAAAAAGGGACTTGCCAATAGGTGAGTCCCTTTTTTTATACTTTATTTACTATAAAAACATGGTGTTATAGTCAATCCACTAAAAAAGCGTTACAGCGTTAACCTCGCTTGAAGTATGACGTATACATCTGCACTCGGTCGCCTTGTACCACTCTTAAATTGGATCAACTATGTTGAAGAATATTCTACTATCAGATACGTTTTATCCTTGCATAATAGCCATTCATTATGTTTCTGAACGAAATGTACATCCAAACGAAGGGGCTGTCCTAGATAACTAGTTCAAACCCTGTTTTGCATAACCATTGTAAAATAGATAAAACTATTGAAGTGTATAAACCATTGGAATATCTCTACAATTTGATGTTTGCCAAGGCAGTGAGCAAGACCCTCGAAATAATCCTTGACCCAGCCTCAAACCCGCGTATAATGCGTCCCAGTCGAAAGGGAAGTGGTTTACTGATTTGAACGATGCAAATTGTTTGAATTAAATAGAAAATACTTCTTGACTAAATAAATAAAGGGTCTATAATACGCCCTCATCAGACGGACTGGCAGTGAGAGATGTGTAGATTACACATTAATAACGCGGTTAACCTGGTGAAACAAATTATAAAAAGTCTTGACAATTCAAATCATTATGATAAGA